>DASZVW010000492.1:0-6545 GCA_035546895.1 Polyangia bacterium | reverse complement strand
GCCATCGTCGGATCGAACGACGTGTCCCCCTGCGAGACCAGGTGGACGGTGCCGCCGTCCTGCCCCTGCCCGCCGGCGGAGAGCGCCGTCCCCCCCTGGACGCTGATCCCCGAGGGGGCGATCTCGGTCCAGGCCGAGCTCGACGGCGGATCGCCGTTGTTTCCCGACTGTGAGCCGATCCCCCCGGGGTTGCCGGACTGACCGCCCGCCCCGGTCGTCGCCTTGCCGCTGCCGCAGGCCGCGCCCCCCAGCACCAGAGCCGCCAGCAGAGCGCCCAGACCGCGCGCCCTGCCCGCCCCCCACCAGACACCCCGTCGCCCTTCTCTCGTTTTCATCCCCCCGCCCTTCTGTTGCTCGCTCCGACTGGAACGGCGGCCGCTCCGAAAAACCCGCAACTGCAGCTCATTTCCCGCTCCAGCCACAGGGGGTTCAGCAAGCGCGGTGCCCGATCCCTCGCCCGCGAATTCGCCCACCGAAAACCGAATGCTCTACGAAAACGGGAACCGGGACGTGGCGCTTCCGTAACCTGCGGCCCTCGGGGGCCGCGTCGACCGCGACAACCCCGGCCCGAGCCGATGGCCGATGCGTTGCTACTCATTCGACGCGATGTGGTTCGAAAAGCGGGGGCGGGGGTTGGTGGTGGCGGGGCTGCTGGCGGCGGGTCTGGGGTCGTCCGGATGCGGCGGCGGCGGCAGCGGCGGCGCGTCGGGCGCCGGATCACAGGGGGGGACGGGGACGCGCGTCGACGCCAACGTCGACGCGGCGCTCTCGATCAATGAGCTGATGGCCCTCGACGTCCTCACCACGAAGGACGAGAACGGGACGGCCTCGCCGTGGATCGAGATCTACAACCCGACCAGCGAGCACATCGATCTCCAGGGCTACGCGCTCACCGACGACTTCAACACGCCCCTGAAAGCGGTGCTGCCGGCGGGGGTGAGCGTCGACGCCGGCGGCACGCTCGTGCTGTGGGCGGACCAGAACCCAGCCGCAGGACCGACCCACGTCGACGTGTTCCTCCCCTCGGCGGGTGGCTCGCTCGGCCTGGCTCGACCGGACGGCTCGTTCATCGATCGGCTGAGCTCCGGCGCCCAGGAGGTCGACCTCTCGGCCGCGCGCGAGCCGGACGGCTCGAACAACTGGGTCATCGAGTGGAACGCCTCACCCGGCGAGTCGAACCCCGCCGGCGCCGGCCAGCCGCTGGCGCCGATGGCGGCCACCGACGCGCCCGAGATGGTGCCCGCGGCGGGCGACCTCAGCGATCGCGTGCTCGGCTATGACCTGCAGCCGGAGTTCGATCTGCAGATCGCCGACGCCGACATCGCCACGCTCCAGAGCTCGCCCTCCACCTGGGTGCAGGCGACGCTCAGCTTCCAGGGGCGCGCCTACGGGCCGGTCGGCGTCAACCTCAAGGGGACGTCATCGTTCGAGCCGATCGATCAGAAGCCGGCGTTCCGCGTGAACATCAACAAGTTCGTCAAGGAGGCGCGGTTCTTCGGCCTCAAGGAGTTCCTGCTCAACAACATGACGCAGGACCAGTCGATGATTCACGAGCGCCTCGCCTACTGGCTGGGGCGCCAGGTCGGCGGCATCCCCACCCCGCGCTGCAACGACGCCTGGGTGACGCTGAACGGGACGCCGCTGGGCGTCTACGCGACGGTCGAGGAGGCCAAGGACCAGATGATGGCCTCCAGCTTCAGCGACTCGTCGGGCGGCGTCTTCACCATCAACTACGCCGACTTCACCAGCCAGTACGTTTCGGACTTCGAGTACCAGGACGGCAACACCGACACCACGCTGATCAACAACGCGATCGGCGCCCTGGCGATGACCCCCGCCGCCGCGGCCATCACCGCCGCCGCCACGCCCGTCAACCTGCACGAGTTCACCCGCTACTGGGCGCTCATGGTGGCGACCGGCCACTGGGGCGGCTGGCCCTACGCCCCCGATCCCGAGCCCGCGGGCGCCAACGCGCGCATCTACCTCGATCCGACCAGCCAGCAGATCTACTTCATCCCCGAGGGGATCAACGACGCCTTCGAGACCTCGGACTTCGACTTCATGAAAGAGGTGAAGTCGGTGCTGGCCAAGAGCTGCGCTCAGGTCGCCTCCTGCTACCAGGACTTCGCCAACCAGCTGAACGAGATCCTGACCAAGGCGCAGCAGCTCGACTGGGTGAGCGAGGCGCAGAAGGACGCCGCCCAGATCGCCAACCTGGTCACCATGGACACCAAGAAGCCCTACACCAACGACCAGGTGACGACGGCGCAGCAGCAGGTCGGCTACTTCATGTCCGGGCGCCCGACGTACGTCATGAAGTATCTGACCCCGGCGTCGAATTAGCCCGCGAGGGGGAAGCGCCGCCGGTGGGTCAGCCCCCGTAGCGCGAGGCGAGGGCCGCACAGTTGGCCTCGACCTCGCTCGGCGCCAGCGCGCGGTCGTAGACCTGGACGTCGCCGACCGAAAGGAGCGCGTTTCCCAGAGGCCAGTACGCGCCCCATTGGCCGATGTAGAGCGGCGTCGTGGTGAGATTGGGCGCCGCCCCTGCCGGGGTCTGCGGACTGGCGGCGGCGCCCTGGATGAGCGCACCATCGAGGTAGAGCGCCGAGGTGGTGGCGATCGGGCCGGGAGACTTGGTGTAGACGAGGTTGACCCATTTCCCGGCCGGCACCGCTTGCGAGCCCGAATAGTAGCCTTCGAGGTTCCCGTACTCGACGGAAAGGATGCCCGCGCCAGCGCGGTAACCGTAGAGGAGCCCGACGCCTTCGCCCCCGGTCGGAACGCTGCCAAACCCTAGAATGCCCGAGTTGTAGGGCGGATTCGGTCCGTTCCAGCCGGCCGCGGGATTGAGGACCACCCAGGCCGACAGAGTGAAGGCTGCGTCGCCGGTGATGTTCAGGTTCTGGGCGGTCGTGACGAGGGCCGAGCTCGCGTTCATCGCCAGGCTGTACGGAGAGGCGGACGTGCCATTGCCGACCCATCCGAGCTGACTGTTGCAGGCGCCGAAGTTCGTGAGGACGCCGTCGAAGGGGAGGCTCGAGAGGTCCAGCGTGGCGACGTCCGCCCAGTTGAGCTGGGCCGGCGTGCAGCTCCCCGAGGAGCCGCTGTAGAACGGGTCCGTTCCCTGGCTGGCCAGCGCCGGATCCAGGCTCAGCACGAGGCCGTTGCTGCTGATGTCCGGCAGGGCGGACGGCGGGGCGATCGGGTTCATCGTGCCGCGGTACACGATCGCCTTGCCGTAGACGACGTCCTCGACGGTGACGACGTACTCGCCGGTCGACTGGCGCTGATAGGCGCGGAGACCGAAGTCCATGTCGATGGCTCCCATCTGGGAGCCGATCTGGGGTCCCGGCGTGAGCTGGCCGAGGTAGTTTCCGTCGGTGGCGTCGTAGACGTAGACGTCCTCCGCGGCGTTGCTGCCGAGCATGCCCGCGAACACCCGGCTCCCCGCGACGTCCACCGCCTTGACCGCGCGAGAGTCCGCCGGGTCATAAGGCAGCGCGATCTGCCAGGTCGGGGTCTGGTTGCCGCCCAGCCACCCGTCGTAGCGGGCCATGGTCGTGCCCACGAGCCCGAAGGTTGGCGGCGACGGGCAGGGGGCCGCCGTGGTGCAGCCCGTCACATAGAGCGTGTCCTTCGTCGTGCCCTTCGCAGGTATGTACTTGATCCGATCGACCTCGGTGAACGGAGCGGGGGCCGCCCACTGCACCGGCGCCGTCTGCGTGTAGATCGGATTGGCGTGGGCGTCGAATCCCTGAAGGGGGTAGTAAACGATGGACGGATCGATGGCAACGCCGGCGACGTTCGTTCTCCAGACGCCGCCGTTGGCGTCGAAGTCGCGCCCCCATTCGGAGCTGCTGCCGCTGCTCGAGACATCGAAAAACTCGCCCGCCTCAGAGACACCGTCGCCGTTGCTGTCGGTCCAGACGTAGCTGGAGGCCCCCGTCGGCATGCCTGGCAAGACCGGCTGTCCAAAATTGCCGAAGATCACGGACGGCACGGCGACTTCTCCGTTGAACCGATAGATTCCGGCGGTGCCGCTCTGCTGGTCGCTCACCATGATGTATTTCTTCTGGTTGGAGAGCACCTGCACGCCCACGGTCGAGCGATGGGTGCTCCCGTCGACGTAACGGAGATCCTGGGGGTCGTGGAGCTTGTCGATCGTGAATGAGCGATAGCTCCACTCTTTGCCGGCGCCCAGTGCGTAGTTGAAATTGTAGCCCGAGTCGTGGCCGTAGAAGACGGCGCCGTCGGTGGAAGGGTCGGCCACCGGCACGTCCAGAAAGAGGGACGCCTTGAGCATCCAGTCCATGGTTCCGGACAGGGTAAACTTGCGGAGGTCCGTTCCCGACGCGGAGCTGCCGACATAGACGTTGTCCGAGGCGTCGACGCCCACCGCGACCGGCCAGACCAGCTTGTTCGACGCCACGACGCCTGGGGGTGCTCCGGTCACGTTGGCCGATACGCCGCCATTGACTCCGATGGAACTGGTCAACGTGGGAGGCGACTTTGCAGCGTTGTAGACGCTCACCTGCTGGTTGACTGTGTCGTCGGTGACGAACAGGCGATCGGACGCGTCGAAACCGATCCCGGCGGGCGCACTCACAGACAGCGATCCCAAAAGAGTCGGTGTTTGTCCGGGCACATAGGCGGAATAGTGAAGGACGTTGCCGGTCAGGCTTCCTGTGGCGCGCTGGACCGCCCAGAGCCCTCCGTTCGGATCGAGCGCGATCTGCTGGGAGTTGGGCACCGAGATCGTGGCCAGCTGGGCCATCGAGCTCGCGTCGTAGATGAGGATCTGGCTCGCGTAGGGGTTGCTGACGTAGAGGTAGCTCCCGTTTGCCGCGAGGCCGGCAATCTGCGCCGCGCTGGTGGCCGAGGGGGCGGTCGTGACGTTGTTGTTGACCACCAAGAAGGCCTGCCCGAGGGTGCCCAGGGTGGCTCCCGTGTTGAAGGGCGCGCCCTGTGTCGGATCACCGATGGTCCGGCGGGTCAGCCCGTACTGATAGTCCGTGGACGACACTGCGTTGGACTGGCCCACGTACACGTAGGACGCGTTGAGCGCGATGGCGATCCCGCCGACACCGTGCGTGTTTCCCAGCGGCTTCATCGACGCGCCGTCGGTCGAGTAGGCGACCGATTCGTATCCGCTCTCGTCCCAGTAGGTGTTGGTGTAGATGGTCCCGTTCGGGGCGACGGCGATGGCGTTCACGAAGTCCTGCACGTGCCGGCCGTCGCTGTTTCCGTAGGTGTTTCCGATCCAGGTCGTCGTGTAGCTGACGTTGCCCGTCGGGATCACCGAGCCGCTTTGGGTCAGCGCGCCCGTCGCGCTGCTGTTGGTGGAGACGACGGGCGGCCGGGTAGCAGGTCCGGGAGTGGGCGATGTACATGACGGAAGGACCAAGAGCGAAACCGCCAGCCCGCCTGCAGACAAAAGTCGCCGAATGATCATGTGAACCTCCCTCTCGCCTACACAGTCCCGCGAACGTGACGAACGCGGTCTACCGGTGGCAATCAACCGCGTTATGCAATGACGCCAATGTTGCCCATGGCGGCTACCGGCGCCATCGCATTCGGATGCGAGGCCGCAGACGGCCCGGCGTGATCCGGTTCACTCGTCCAACGACGGTCAGTGCCCGTGCGGCAACCCGGTCCGGTACTTCCCGTCGCCGTCGACGTCGAGGAACACGGGGTTCGTCAGCGCGAACGGATAGGCGGTGAAGGTCTTGCCGTCGCCCACCACCGGCGTCATCGGCTGCTCGCCGTCGACGCGGACCACCACGTAGCCGTCGCGCGGGGTGGTCAGGTCGAGGCTCTCCTTGAAGCGGACGGGCGCGGTGCCGGCGGGGACGGCCCAGCGCTTGGCCTCCTGGCCGTTCAGGTAGAGGGTCACGCGGCTGACCGAGACCCAGGGCGCCGCCTGCACGGTCACCTCGGCGTGCGCCTTCCCGCCGCGCGCCGGGACCAGGTCGCCGATGGCGCCGCCGTTGACCAGCAGCGAGACGAACGGGCCGGTGGTGAGGAAGGTGTGGTGGAAGCGGACGGCGTTGGCCACCTCCTTGGCGTCGGCCTGCGCGGGCCGGTCCTCGCGCAGCTTGACGTAGTTGCGCGGGTAGCCGCCGATGTTGAACGTCAGGTGGTGGGTGTCGGAGTTGCCGGTGGCGGTCACCAGGTGGCCGTGGTTGAGCAGCGCGAACCAGTCGTCGACGGTGCGATCGACGCTGCGCCGGACCGGGTCCTGGTAGCCGTTCATCACCTCCAGCGCGTCGAAGTCCCAGGAGAACCCGGCGCGCCCGGCCTTGTCGTTGCGGGCGTCGAACTGCCCGAGGTCGAAGTAGCCGATCTCGGCGTCGATGCGCGGGTGGTGGACGTCGATGATGGCGCCGGGCGCGTCGCGCCGCACGTCCTTGAAGAAGTCGTCGGGGCGGCGGCCGTGGACCAGCACCGCCCCCTCGCCCGCGCGCTCGATGTCGCGCGGGAGCGGGAAGGCGCCGAAGTGCCCCCAGCCGTTGGTGGTCAGCTCGTCGCCGACCGCGCTGGTGAGG
>DASZVW010000491.1:0-3205 GCA_035546895.1 Polyangia bacterium | reverse complement strand
CGGCGCGCGGCTTCGTCCCCGGCAAGCCGCCGTTCGAGCCCGAGGCGGAGGCGATGGTGCTGGTCCAGGCGCCGCCGCCCGCGCCCGCCGGGGTCGAGGCGCGGCCGGTGCGCGACTACGACGAGTACCTGGCCGCGCTGCGCATCGCCGCCGAGGCGTTCGAGATGCCCGACGACGAGGCGCGCGGGTGGCTGGCGGCCGCGCCCACGCTCTGGGAGCGCCAGGACGGCGTCGACCGGGTGACGCTGCTGGCGCTGGTCGAGGGGCGCCCGGCGGGGTTCGCCTTCGCGGCCCGGGCGCCGCAGGGGTTCCTGTGCGGCGGCAGCGGCGTGCGGCCCGCCGAGCGCGGCCGCGGCGCCTACCGCGCCCTGGTCGCCGCGCGCTGGGCGCTGGCCGTCGCGCAAGGGAAGCCGGCGCTGGTGATCCACGCCGGCGCGATGTCGCGGCCGATCGCCGAGCGCGCCGGCTTCACGGCGCTCGGTCACGTCCAGAACCTGGAAGATACCGGCCTCGGTTGAGCGGCGCCGCCGGGCCGCCGGCGTGTCATCATCCCCGCCCATGGGGAACGACCTCCAGGGACGGCACGTGGTGGTGACGGGCGCGGCGGGCGGGCTCGGGCCCGCGGTGGTGGACGCCTTGCTGGCGGCGGGCGCGACCTGCCACCTGCCGTTGCGCGGCCGGGGCGAGGGGGCGCCGCGCGACGCGCGGGTGGTGGCCGTCCCCGGCGTCGACCTCACCGACGAGGCGGCGGTGCGCGCCTTCTACGCCGGGCGGCCGCCGCTCTGGGCCTCGGTCCAGGTGGCGGGCGGGTTCCAGGCGGCGCCGCTGCTCGACACCACGCTCGGCGACCTGCGCGGGCAGCTGGAGATCAACCTGGTCACCGCCTTCCTCTGCTGCCGCGAGGCCGCCCGCAACCTGCGCGCCGGGGGGCGCGGCGGGCGGATCGTCAACGTCGGCTCGCGGGCGGCGGCGGCGCCGGCGGGCGGCGCGGTGGCCTACACGGTCGCCAAGGCGGGGGTCGGCGCGCTCACCCAGGCGCTCGCCGGCGAGCTGGGCGCCGACGGCATCCTGGTCAACGCCGTCCTGCCGTCGATCATCGACACCCCGACGAACCGCGCCGCGATGCGGGGGGCGGACCACGCGCGCTGGCCGAAGCCGGCCGAGATCGCGGCGGCGATCGCCTGGCTGGTCTCACCCGAAAACGTCGTCACCTCCGGGGCGCTCGTCCCGGTCTACGGCCGGGCCTGAGCGTCCCCCGCCCCGCTACTTGGTGGCGTTGTAGAGCTGCTGCACCGCCGTCGGCGACAGCACGTGGTCGTACATGCGCACGTCGTCGATGAGCCCGCTGAAGTAGTTGGCGCCGTAGCGGCAGCCCGCGCCGTAGCCGATCCAGTACTCCGCGGCCCAGTCGAAGCCGCTGCACCCTTCGCCGCAGTTGCCGGTGGCCGCGGTGGTGCTGACGTCGACCACGCCGTCGATGTAGCCGATGAAGCCGTTGTGCTCGTCGAGCACGTAGGTCATGAGGTGCCAGTTGCCGTCGTTGACGGTGGTGGCGCCCGACATGTTGACCTCGTTCCAGGCGTTGTAGTCCAGCGTCGAGCCGCTGCCGTTGCCGACGATGCGGTCGCAGCCGCCGCCCCAGGCGCTGTTCCCCTCGATGACCTGCAGCGCGCCCGGCACGCCGCCGGAGGTCGCGGACTTGAACCACATGGAGAAGGTGATGTTCCCTTGCGGGATGGCGATCCCGGTCCCCTGCCCCCGGACGTTGTTGGGGAACGGCACCCGGATGTACCCGGCCCCGCCCAGGGAGATGGCGCCCGACCCCTGCTTGCCGGCGCCCGGAACGAAGGTGACGTTCCCCTGCACCGCGCCGGGGAGGTGGTTGGGCCCGCTGTCGGCCGCCGAGCTCGATCCGGCGGCGTCGTCCATCTTCCAGTAGCCGATCAGGCCCGACGAGAGGTTGGCGGTGCAGACGCCCGTCTGGCAGGTCTCGCCGAGCGCGCAGGCCTTGCCGCAGCCGCCGCAGTTGGCGGCGTCGGTGTTGGTGTTCGACTCGCACCCGTCCGCCTGCTGGTGGTTGCAGTCGGCGTAGCCGGCGCTGCAGGAGGTCAGGAAGCAGGCGCCGCCCGAGCAGGCGGCCGAGCCCTGCGGGAACGAGCAGGTGGTGCCGCAGGTGCCGCAGTTGCTGGGATCGAACGCGGTGTTGGTGCAGAGCCCGCCGCACACGGTCTCGGAGCCCGAGCAGGTCGTCTGGCAGACGCCGCTCGTGCACGACTGGCCGGCCGCGCAGGCGTTCCCGCAGGTGCCGCAGTTCGCGTTGTCCGTCCCCAGGTTCGCGCAGTACGGCGACCCGCTCGACGGCGTGCAGGTGGTGAGGGCGCCGCAGGTGATGGTGCAGGTGCCGCCCTGGCAGACCTGGCCGGCCGCGCAGGCGTTGCCGCAGGTGCCGCAGTTCGCGTTGTCGGTGTCGGTGTTGGCGCAGTAGGGGACGCCGCTCGACGGCGAGCACTTGGTGAGCGCGCCGCAGCTGAGCGTGCAGACGCCGCCCTGACAGACCTGCCCCGTCCCGCAGGCGTTGCCGCAGGTGCCGCAGTTGGCGCTGTCGGTGTCGGTGTTGGCGCAGTAGGGGGCGCCGCTCGACGGGGTGCACTTGGTGAGCGCGCCGCAGGTGAGCGCGCAAGCGCCGCCCTGGCAGACCTCACCGGTCCCGCAGGCGTTGCCGCAGGTGCCGCAGTTGGCGTTGTCGGTCGCCGTGTTGGCGCAGTAGGGGGAGGCGTTGCTGGGGGTGCACTTGGTGAACGAGCCGCAGGTGAGCGTGCAGGTGCTCCCGGAGGCGGTCATCTGCAGCCCCACCTGCGCGTTGTCGGCGCCGGCGGCGTTGGTGGACACCGTCATGCTGCCGACCAGCACCGCGCCCGAGGCGCTGGTGGTCGGGACCACGCCCGCCAGGATGGTCAGCGTGGCCATCCCGGACGGGGCCACGTCGCCGGAGACCGAGCCGTCGGCCGCCGCCCCTTGCAACGAGAAGTATCCGCCGGGCGCGATCGCGGCGCGGTAGTGCAGCGTCGCCGTGCCGCTGTTGGTGAAGGAGAACGTCTGGCTGCCGCCCGCGGCGCCGCAGTCGACGAGGCCGTAGTCGCCCGGACCAGCCGGGATGGTGGTCGCCGGCGCGGGGGTCGGGGCGTCCGTCCCCGCATCGGCCGGG
>DASZVW010000490.1:0-3217 GCA_035546895.1 Polyangia bacterium | reverse complement strand
GACAAGGCGCAGAAGGCCGAGCAGGCCGGAGACCACGCCGCCGCCGCCCGATATTTCCGGGCGCTCACCAAGGCGGCGCCCGAGAGCGCCTTCGGCCCGCGCCAGCTCTGCGCCGCGCTCGAGGCGGCGGGCGATCTGCCGAACGCGATCGTGGCCTGCCGGACCACGCTGACCCGGACCGGCGCCACGGCGGGCGACTACCTGCGCTTCGTCGAGCTGGTGCTGAAGTCACCCGCGCCGCTGCCCGCCGGCGAGCGGCAGGAGCTGGAGGCGGTGATCGCGCACCTCGGCCACGAGGCGAACCTGGGCGCGGTCCCCACCATGCTCCGCTGCGACGTCGCGCTGCGGTTCAGCGATCGCGCCGCGCTGGCCGCCTGCACCGAGGCGCTGGCGCGCCAGGCGCCCCGGGATCCCAGGACCGTCTCCTTCCAGTGGGCGCTGGCGCTGCAGAACGACGACCGCGGCGCCGCGCTCGGCTTCATCGATCGCGCGCGCGCCGCCGGGATGAGCCCGCAGGGGCTGGCCAAGATGCAGGCGGCCACGCGGGCGATGACCCTCCGCCACCTGGGGCGCATCGCCGGCGCCACGGCGATCGCCGCGCTGCTGGCGGCGCTGCTGGTGGTCGGGATCCGACGCGCGTCGGCCGCCCGGCGCCGCCTGGCGGTCTAGCGAGGTCCCGCGGCAACGCCCGCCATGCTTCGTCCTTCGCGGTCTCGCGCAGCGCTCCGGCCGTCTCTGCTCGCCGCGGCCGCGCTGGCGCTGTCGACGCTCGCCGCGCGCCCGGCCCGCGCCTACCCGCAGTGGCAGCTCTCCACCGGGGCGGCGCGCTGCAACCAGTGCCACTACGCGCCGGCCGGCGGCGGCCTCATCAACGGCTACGGGCGCGACGCCGTCGGCGACGAGCTCTCGACCTTCGGCGGCGACGGCGCCTTCCTCCACGGCGCCGCCACGCTCCCCGCCTGGCTGGCGCTGGGCGCCGATCTGCGCGGCGCCTTCGTCGACCAGACGGTGCAGGATCCGGGCGGGCCGACGGTGGCGGTGTTCCCCATGCAGGCCGACGTCGAGGCGCGCGTGGCGCTGCCGGCCGGCTTCTCCGTCGAGGCGGTGGGCGGGCTGCGCGGTCAGGTGCGCGATCCCTCCGTGCTGGTGCCGATCCAGGACTTCCAGCCGGTCTCCACCTCCGAGCTCGTCTCGCGCGAGCACTACGTGATGTGGCAGCCCGAGGCGATCGGCCCCTACCTGCGCGTGGGGCGCTTCTACGCCCCCTACGGCCTGCGCATGGCCGAGCACATCCTCTACATCAACCGCGACCTGGGGTTCGACGAGCTGGAGGAGACGTACAACGTCTCCGGCGGCTTCGTCTACCCCGACGCCGAGCTGCACCTGACCGCCTTCGCGCCCGACTTCGTCCGCCACATCGGCAGCGACGAGAAAGGGTTCGCCGGCTACCTGGAGACCCGCTTCGCCGACGACAGGGTCGCGCTGGCCGGACAGACGCGCCTGGCCGTCGATCCGGGCGTCACCAAGTTCATGGGCGGCCTGGTGGCGAAGGGCTACCTCGAGCCGCTGCACACGCTTCTGCTCGGCGAGGTCGACGTCGTCGACCAGATCTTCACCGCGCTCGCCGACACCGCGCGCGTGCAGATCGTCGGCGCCGCCGGCTTCAGCGCGTTCCCCGTCAAGGGCCTGATGATCACGCTGCTCGGCGAGCGCAACCAGGTCGACGTGCAGGTCGACTCGGCGTACACCGCGGGCACGCTGCTCATCAACTGGTTCCCCTACGCGCACGTCGAGCTGCAGCTCATGGAGCGCGTGCAGCTGCCGAGCGGCGGCAGCCCGGCGAACACGCTGTTCCTCCAGGCGCACTATTTCCTCTGATGAGCGCGCGCGGAATCTCGGATTTCGGAGACCGGATCCCGGAGACCGGAAACGAAACGGGTCCGGAACAGATTAGCTCCCGAATCGTCACATCGAGCCCGACGCGCGTCCGGTATAAGCCGGGACGTTGATTCAATCGCAGCTCGTCACCTGCCACCGGGAGCGGCAAACCTCATGGAACTCGCCAGCACCGCAATGAGAGCCTTGCTGCGTCCGGTTCGACCGATCCCCGCGCCGGTGCCGGCGGCGCCCTCTTCCATCAGGAGCCTCGGGCAGAACTTCGCAGCCTCCCGCGCCATGCACGACCTCTACGCCATGGTGGCCCGCCTGGCCCCCGCCGACGTGACCGTCACGCTGACCGGCGAGACGGGGACGGGCAAGGACGTCTTCGCCCACCTGATCCACGACACCAGCCCGCGCGCCGACCAGCCCTTCGTGGTGTTCGACTGCGGCGCCGTGCCGCCCAACCTGGTCGAGAGCGAGCTGTTCGGCCACGAGCGCGGCGCCTTCACCGGCGCGCACGCCGAGCACCCGGGCGCCTTCGAGCGCGCCGGCGGCGGCACCCTGTTCCTCGACGAGATCGGCGAGCTGCCGCTGGAGCTGCAGCCGCGCCTCCTGCGCGTGCTCGACAACCGCTCCGTGCGGCGGGTCGGCGGCACCAGGGACCGCAAGATCGACGTGCGGATCATCGCCGCCACCAACCGCGACCTGGGCGCGCTGGTGGCCGCCAAGCAGTTCCGCCAGGACCTCTACTTCCGGCTGGCGGCGGCCATCGTGACGCTGCCGCCGCTGCGCGAGCGGCTCGACGACCTGCCGCTGCTGGCGCCGCGCCTGCTGCAGGATCTCGGGCGCGGCGACGTGGTGATCACCGAGACGGCCTTCGCCTCGCTGCGGGCGCACAGCTGGCCCGGGAACGTGCGCGAGCTCAAGAACGTCCTCGCCTGCGCGCTCGCCTTCGTCGAGCCGGGGCAGGGGGCGCTGGAGCCGCGCCACCTCCGCTTCATCGACCCGCCCTCCGACGAGGCGGTGCTCGATCGGCTGCCGCTCGGCGGCCACTCGCTCGGCCACCTCGAGCGCGCCGCCATCCGCCAGACGCTGATCGCCGCCCGCGGCAACAAGGTGCAGGCGGCCCGCACGCTGGGGATCGCCCCCTCGACGCTGTACGAGAAGCTGAAGAAGTACGGGCTTTAGCCGCCGGCGGTTTCCGCGCTAGCCTCGCCGGATGGCGCGGCTGCTGGTCCTGCTGACGGCCCTCGCCGCCGCCGCGCCGCCCGCCGCGTCGCTGCGCGGGCCCGTCGACGTCGCCGCCCGCCGGGCCGCGATCGGCCGGCCGCTCCCC
>DASZVW010000489.1:0-4343 GCA_035546895.1 Polyangia bacterium | reverse complement strand
GCGTTCCAGCGGCGCCGCCGACGGGTGGGGGAAGAGGAGCACCGGCTCGAGGTCCGTGGCCAGCGCCGCCTCCAGCGTCGCGCCGGGGGCGCCCTCGGGGGCGCGCCCCCGGTAGACGACGGCGCTGTTGCCGAGGCAGCGGGCCGCCACGATCCCGGTGTTGGTCGGCTTGCGCGCCTCGAGCTGGTGCAGCAGCAGCAGCACCCGCGTCCGCGTCGCCAGCCGCGGCAGCAGGGCGCAGATGCAGAGGCTGCGGTGCATCCGGCAGGTCGCGCAGCGCAGGTGGGGCTTGGCGCGCCGGCTCATCGCTGTCGGTGTACCACGCCGGACAGTCGATCCGCCGGCGGCCGCCTGCGGTAAAGTCGCGGCGAGGCGAAGCGATGAGCGCGGACGACAAGATCGGGGCCCTTTCGGTCGACGCCCAGTGGGTGGCGGACAAGCTGTCCGAGTTCCGCTTCACCATGGACCAGCTGGAGGCGCTCTATCCGGCCGCCGAGTCGATCGCGGTCGAGTGGGCCGCGCGCGGCGACGGGCGGATCCAGATCGACCTCGTGACCGGCGAGATCAAGCGCCGCTACAAGCTGCGCTTCTCCAACACCGTGCGCCCGTTCCTGGCCCGCATGCTGCGCGACCGCCGCCCCGAGCTGCGGCCGCTCATCAAGGTCAGCACCACCTCGCGGGGGAGCAACCGGAACCTGAAGGTCGCGCTCGACAACCTCGACGTCATCGGCGTCGTGGTCCGCACGCCCGAGGGCCCCAGGACCTACACGCTGGAAGAGGCGCTCGCGCTCGCCAACCAGCGCGCCCGGCCGGCCGACGCCGGACCGCCGCGCGATTGACAGTCCGCCTGCCAGAGGGTCTCATCGCCGCATGGCGGAACGGGAGGCGGCGGGCGATCGGTTCGGCCTCGTCGGAGCGACGGTCGCCGGGCGCTACCAGGTCGATCGTCCGGTGGCCGAAGGGGGCTTCGCCGTCGTCTACCGCGCCGTCCAGGCGCCGCTCGAGCGGTTCGTCGCGCTCAAGGTGTTGAAGACGCCGGCCGACCTGGACGCCGAGAGCCGGGCCGCCTTCCGCGAGCGCTTCGCCGCCGAGGCCCGCACGATCGCCCGGCTCAAGCACCCCTTCATCGTCTCGGTCTACGACTTCGGCGTCGACCTGGTCGCGGGCGAGCCCGCGCCCTGGATGGCGCTCGAGTGGCTGGACGGCGAGACCTTGGAGGCCGAGCTCGATCGCCGCCGCGGCGCCGGCGGCCGCGGCCCGGCCCAGGCGGTGCGCCTCCTGCGGCCGATCGTCGACGCGGTCGCCTACGCCCACCGCCGCGGGATCATCCACCGCGACATCAAGCCGGCCAACATGATGCTGGTCCCCACCGAGCGGGGCCGGGTGCTGCGGATGATGGACTTCGGGATCTCCAAGGTGCTGGCCGCCGGGTCGGGCAGCTCGCCGAGGCCGACGGGCGCCGAGGGATCGCCGGGGTTCTCGCCGCACTACGCGGCGCCCGAGCAGGTGACGTTCTCGCGCACCGGCCCCTTCACCGACGTGCACGCCCTCGGGCTGGTGATGACCGAGCTCCTCACCGACGAGGCGCCGTTCTCCGAGGCCGACGACGCGCACCTGTTCGAGCAGATCATGTCCCCCGCGCGCCCCACCCCCGGCCGCAAGGGGCGGCGGGTCGGCCCGCTCGAGAAGGTGCTGGCCCGGGCCGTCGCGCTGTCGCCGCGGCGCCGCTGGCAGGACGCCGGCGAGCTCCTGGCCGCGCTCGACTCGGTCGCGCTACCGGCGGAAGACAAGCGGCCGCCGGCCGCCGCGGCGACGACGGCCGCGCCGGACGGCGAGCGGACCGTCGTGCAGCGCTGGCCGCTGGCGGCGCGGGGCGTGCTGGTCGACCGCCTCACCGTCGCCGCGGGGACCGCCGCCGTCCTCGCCGCGATGCTCGTCCTGCTCTGGACGCTGCGGCCGGAGCGTGCGGGGCTGGCGGTGCGCGAGGAGCTGGCGCTGGCGGCCCGCGCGACGCACGCCGCGGTGCCGTCGCGCCGGTCGCGCGGCGCGCCCGGGCCGTGGGTGGTCCCCTTGCCGCCGCCGTCGGCTCCGGCGGCCGAGCCGCCGCCCAACGCCTCGCCGGTCGTGGGCCGCCGGCCCCGGCCCCTCGCCGAAGCGATGCACGCTTCCGTCCGGCCGCGCGAGACGGAGGGCCCCGCGGGCTGGACCGACCCGTTCGGCGACGGCCGCGTCGAGTCGCGCGCCTGCCGGATCACGGTCAACTCGGTCCCCTGGTCCGAGGTCTGGGTCGACGGCCGCAACACCGCCCAGCACACGCCGCTCGTCGACTACCCGATCGGCTGCGGCCACCACCAGCTCGAGTTCCGGCGGGCCGACCTGGGCATCGATCAGGCCGAGCCCTGCGACGTCGCGCCCGAGCAGCCGTTCAAGCGCCGGTTCTCGCTGGCGGCCGCCTCCCCCTGATCCGCATCTCCGGCCACCGACTCCGGTGTACGCTGTCGGTATGCCTCTCGTCACCTGCCCGGACTGCGGGCGCCAGGTCTCCACCGCGGCGGCGGCCTGCCCGCAGTGCAACCGCCCGATGGGGCCCGCGGTCGCGGCGAGCGCGCCGGCGGCGCCCGCCGCCGAGCAGGTGGTGTGGGAGGGCGTCCCGTCGATGAAGGCGATGCTGGCGGAGATCGTCACCACCGGCCTCTACGCGCTGGGCCTGCCGGTGCTCGCCTTCCTGGCCTTCGACCCCGTCCTGGCGGTGCTGGCGCGGGTGGGCGGTCCGGCGGCCGACCTGGCGGCCTCCAGCCGGCCGACCTTCCGCCTGGCGGCGATCGGCGCGGTGGCGATCGTGGTCGGCGCGCGGCTCGTCAAGCTCGCTTGGCACGTCGCCGTGCTGCGGAGCAACCGCTACCGGGTCTCGAACCAGCGGATCGTCCTCGAGACCGGCGCGCTCTCCAAGCGGATCGACGAGATCGACATGCGCACCGTCGAGGACATCGAGTTCCAGCAGCGCTTCCTCGAGCGGCTGCTCGGGATCGGCGACATCGCCGTCATCGCCGCCGACAAGCGGATGGCCCGCTTCCGGCTGCGTGGGGTGGAGGACCCGCGGGCGCTGCGCGAGCTCATCCGCGGCAAGGCCTTCCAGGCCACGCAGGGGCAGCTCTTCACCCGCAGCACCTGAGCGCGGCGCGCGAGGCGGGAGACAGAATGTACTGGCGCTCGGGTCAATACGAGGTCCTGCGCGGGCGCGCGCCCAAGGACCGCGAGCGGATCGTCCGCGACGCGCTCGCCAGGCACGGCCGGGCGACCGGCCGGCGGTTCCTGGTGGTGGTCGGGCTATGGTTCGGCGGCACCATCACCGCCATCCTCCGCACGCGGCGGCTGGTGCTCGCGGACTGGAAGCTCTGGCTGATCCCGATCGCGGGCGGCGTCCTCTTCTACGCCTACCTCCTGTGGGAGATAAACGGCCCCATCCGGCGCGCCGTCGAGAAGACCGTCGCCGAGAAGAAGCGGCGGTGAGCCGCGACCGGCAATTTTCCTAAGGCATCAGATCCGAAGCGTCGCGCGGCTGCAGGCGGAAGTTGGCGGCGCTGCCGCCGATGCCGAACTCGGTGTAGACGCCGGTGAGGCGGCTGTAGGTGGTCGTCACGCCGGGGACGGTGAAGCTGTAGAGGAAGGGGTCGACGAGCAGGTTCTGCGCCGTCGAGCCGCCGCTGGCGGAGACGCGGAACTGGCTGGCGGTCGCGGAGACGACGACCACGTTGGAGAACGAGACCAGCACGTCCTCGTACACCTCGGCCCTGGCGCCCGCCGTGTCGCCCGCCGCGGTGTCGGTGTCGGTGGCCAGGTCGGCGAAGGTCGCCTGCGTCGACGGCACCGAGAGCGGGGAGGGGAAGGTCCCGCACGAGCCGGCCGTCGCCGCCTTGGTCAGCGAGCTGAGGTTGCTGATCTCGGTGACCACGTTCTGGAACTCGGAGATGGTCCCGGTGGCCGAGATGCAGTCGCCGGGGGCGATGGTGGAGAGCGCGGCCAGGGCGGCGGCCTGGCTGTTGGTGATGAACAGCTCCACGCCCGCGTATTCGGGGTAGTCGTGCGCGGCGGTGGTGATCCCCTGCGGCTCCTGCACGTAGAGCGTCACGTTGTTGCTCCCCGAGACCTCGCGCCCGGTGACGAAGATGTTCGAGAGCGAGACGACCGAGCCGGTGGCGAGCGTGCCGTCCTGGACGTCCTGGATCAGCGTGGCGCCGTTGCCCGCCGCGCCGCCGGCGCCGCCGATGTTCAGTGTCGGCGTCACGTTCAGGGTGACGGAGCCCGTATTCAGGCCCCCTTCGTCCTGGGCCACGGCGAGGGCG
>DASZVW010000488.1:0-3811 GCA_035546895.1 Polyangia bacterium | reverse complement strand
GAGAAGATCGGCGTCAGGTAGAGGAAGATGAGGACGCGCACGATCTGCCGGAGCGTGTACATCCCGACCAGGTAGACCACCCACAGGAACCACCCCAGCGCGTCGATCCGGAATCGCTCGCCGGTCGAGAGCCAGGCGCGGGCCGGATCGTCGCGGAGCGGGGTCAACCGGTGCAGCGGTCGGACCTGGGCCGTGCCGGACGACCACCCGAACATCCCCACCGGTCCATGATACCCGAACTGCGATAACCGAACTGCCTTTTGGCCGTCGAACGTCAGAAACCTGACGAGGCGGCGGGCGCCGGGCGGGCGTGCGCGGCGCCCGCCAGCTCCTTCGCCGCGGAGACCGGCGTGGGACCCGCGCCGAGCACGCGGACGAGGACGCCGACGGCCGCCACGATCGCCAGCCCGCCCGCCACGGCGATCGCGCGCCGCTCGGTGAAGGTCGGTGGCCGCGGCTCGGCGGTCTCCAGCGGATCGGCGGGGGCGGCCGGGATCATCCGAAGGTCTCGCCGTTCCAGCCCCAGAGGTAGCCGGCGGCGTCGGCGAAGTCGATATAGATGCGGTCGCGCGCCAGGCCAAGCGCGGCCGACAGGCGGTCGCAGAGCTCGCGCGACAGCGTGGCGGTGTCGTCGCCGGTCATCTTGCCCACGTTCTTGACCGCCACGAAGGCGGCCGGCGCCGGGGTGCCGCCGAAGGTCATCGCCAGCGCCGGCTGCAGGCAGGTCATCACCCAGCGCTCCGGCTTGCCGAACCGCGCCGCCAGCAGCTTGGAGAGATCGGCGAGCAGCTTCTTCTGCGCGTCGGCCGCCGGCGCCGGCGCGGAGGTGAAGACCTGGACGAGCGGCATGGCCCGTTCCTAACGCTTCCCCGGTGCCGGCGCAACCGCCCGCTGGCCTCCTGGCGGGACCGGGGCTTCAGTCCGGGCCGTTCCTGTGTTACGAGGGGCCCATGAAAACCTGGAAGAGTCTGTTGGTGGTGGCCCTGGGCGCCGTCGTCGGCGCGTCGACCGTCGGTTGCAATCGCCTGAGGGGTGGCGGCGGGCGCTCTCCCTCGAGCGAGGACGACAAGACGCTCTACGCGCTGGGCATGATCCTCGGCCGCAACCTGGGGACCTTCAACCTCACGGCCGACGAGCTGGAGATGGTGAAGTCCGGGCTCAGCGACATGGTCCTCAAGCGCGAGCACAAGGTCGACCTCGACAAGTACGGCCCCAAGGTCGACGCGCTGGCGCGCAAGCGCGGTCAGGAGCGGGTGGCGATCGAGAAGGAGCAGTCGAAGGCCTACCTCGACAAGGCCGGGCGCGAGCCGGGCGCGGTGGTGACCCCCTCCGGGATGGTGTTCCGCACCCTGACGCCGGGGACGGGCGAGACGCCCAAGCCGAGCGACCGGGTGAGCGTGAAGTACGAAGGGCGCCTCACCGACGGGACGGTCTTCGACAGCACCAAGAAGCGCGGCGACACGCCGGCGACCTTCCCGCTCAACGGCGTCATCAAGTGCTGGACCGAGGGCGTCGGCCGGATGAAGGTCGGCGAGAAGGCCGAGCTCACCTGCCCGTCGTCGATCGCTTACGGCGACAGCGGCCGGCCGCCCACCATCCCCGGCGGCGCCACGCTGGTCTTCGACGTCGAGCTGGTGAGCATCGCGCCGCCGAACACCCCGCCGCCCATGAACATGTCCTCGCCGGGCGGGATGCCGCCGGGCGCGCACCCCATGAACGGGGCCGCGCAGCAGCTCCACATGGCGCCGGGCGCGCAGCCGAAGCTGACGCTGCCGCCGCCGAAGCAGCTTCAGAAGCCGGGCGCCCCCCCCAAATAGCGGGCCACCAGCAGCGTCACGTCGTCGTCGAGCTTCTCGGCGAAGGCGTCGACGGCGCCGAGGAGCGCGTCGCGCACCACCACCGGGGGCGACGCGCCCTGCGCCTCGACGAGCGCCGCCAGCCGGTCGGTGCCGAAGCGCTCGCGCCCGTCGCGCCCCATCGCCTCGATGAGGCCGTCGGTGTAGAGCACCAGCAGGTCGCCGGGCTCGAGGCGCGCCGCGCTCTCGACGGTGCCGGCCTCGATGTCGCGCTTGGCGCCCACCCAGGGGCCGGGCGTCGCCAGCCGCTCGCAGCGCCCGCTCGCCGCGCGCCGGATCAGGATCTCCTCGTGCGCGCCGGCGAAGGCCAGCCGGCCGTCCTGCCGGTAGCGGAGCAGCGTCAGCGTCGCGTGCTCGCGCTGGCCGAGCCGCATCCGCACGTTGTCGACCAGCATGGTGTTGAGCGCCAGCAGGAGCTCGCGCGGCGAGGCGTCCGGCATCTTGCGGCAGAGGACGCCGATCCCGCTCTGCATCATCAGCATCACCAGGCCGGTACCGAGGCCGTGGCCGGCCACGTCGCCGATCCCCATCCAGCAGCCGTCGGCGACCGGGATGACGTCGTAGTAGTCGCCGCCCACCTCGGTGGCGGTCCGCATGCTGGCGGCGATCTCCAGCCCCGGGACCGCCACGTCGCGCGGCAGGATCGAGGTCTGGATCCGGGTGGCGATCTCCATCTCCTTCTCCAGCCGCTCGCGCTCGGCCACCTGGCGGCGGGTGGCCTCCTCGACCAGGCGGGCGACGAGGCGCGCCCCCTCGAGCGCGCTCGAGACCTGCTCGGCCAGCGACTCGTAGACGATCCCCTCGCGCGGCCCCATCTCCAGCAGCAGGCAGCCGAGCGTGCGGTCGTGGAAGTAGAGCGGCTCCACGATGATCGCGGCCCGGCGGGCCAGCGGCTCCATCACCGCCGGCAGCAGCGCCGCCGCCGCCAGCTTGGTCCCGGGCGCGGGCTCGCCGCCGCCGGGCGCGCGCTCCACGTCGTGGGCGAGCACCACCTCCATCTCGGTCGAGGGGGGCGCTGATTCGGCGCCGCGGTCGGCGAGCGTCATCCAGGCGCCCGGGATGCCGAGCTGCGGGAGCTGCCGGCCGACCGCGCCGGTCAGCGCCGCCACCTGCTGCGTCGACAGCAGCGCCGCGCCGCTGACCGTCAGCGCGTGCGCCAGCCGCTCGGTGTGCAGGCGGTGCTGGGCCTGCGCGCGCTCGGCCAGCTCGGCGATCAGGATGCGCGCCTCGTGCCAGAGGTCCTCGGCCTGCACCCAGCGCAGCGGCTCGCTGGGGAGCGACGGCAGGAGCAGCTTGCGCAGCGCCGAGATCATCTTCTGCCAGGCGGCCACGTCGTCGCCCGACGACACCACGTGGCCGAGCAGGCGGTCGAGCGTGGAGGTGAAGAGGCCGGCCCCCGCGCCGCGCAGCTCGGCCTCGAAGGCGTCGAGGAGCTGGCGGTCCCAGCCCGCCGGCAGCGCGGTGTCCGACCCGTGCACGGCGCGCGCGATCTCGCGCTGCAGATCGGCGCCGTGCTCGGCGAGCAGGCTGTCGACCGGCGTCTCGGTCATGGTGACGGGCCCGGCCCGGCCAGGGCGCGCCAGCCCCGAGAAGCAGCCGCACGACTGCCGCACCACCAGCTCGGTGGGCGCGCTGGCCCGCAGCTCGACCTGCCGCCCCTCGAGCTGCGCCAGCACCAGATCGAGCGCCGCCTCCCCCTGCTGGTAGAGCGGCTGGCGGACGGTGGTGAGCGGCGGGGTCGAGAAGCGGGCGTCCTCGATGTCGTCGAAGCCGACCACCGCCACGTCGGAGGGGACCTGCAGCCCCCGCGCCTCGAGCGCGCTCATCGCCGCCAGGGCCATGTAGTCGTTGCAGGCGACGAGCCCGTCGAAGGGGACCTTCCGCTCGTCGACCAGCAGCTCCACCGCCGCCTCGCCCGAGCTCTTCTCGAACGTCCCCTCGCAGACCAGCGCCGG
>DASZVW010000487.1:0-19222 GCA_035546895.1 Polyangia bacterium | reverse complement strand
GTTCCCGTCGTCGTCCCAGTAGGTGTTCGCGAAGATTGTTCCGACGGACCAGACGAGGAGAGCTCATCCATCCAATCAATTGTCCTGCGCGCCGGCTTGGATCCAGGCGCTGATCTGTTGGACCTGCGAGGCCGGCATCTGCGGACGCCCGCGCGGCATGTAGCCGGACTGCAGGACGGTCACCAGATCCGACGCTGCAGGCATCCCCGGCGTCACGCGACGGAGCATGGTCTTGTACCCGTTCTGAAGGGTCGACAGATCGAGTCCCTTTTCGACGCCCGGATCGTGGCAGGCGGATCCCATGCAGTTCGAGGGAGAGTTGCCGTTGACCAAAATCTGGCTGTAGACCTCTGACCAGGTCGGGGCTGCTGCCGGAACGTCCGTGCTCGGCCCGTCGCTGGGCACGGTCGCGTCGCCCCGGCCGCCATCGCCCGCCTGCGCGTCCATCGCCGTTGCCGGGAGGATCGAGGGATCGACCACCGAATGCACCCCCGAACCACCTCCGCACGCGACGCAACCGAGCACCACCGCACAAACCAATCGCCATATGTACATTCCCGCCTCCCCCCTTGCTCGGGACGAATGTGGGATCCCGGAAAGGGCGTGCCCAGGGGGCGGGATGTTTAACCTGCCTTCCCCCGAGAAATCGTCCTCAGGCTGAGTGAACGTCGTCGAGGCTGCAGCACCCCAAAACGTGCGTTGGCGGGTTCGTGAAAATTGTGAGCACCGCCTGCCTGCTTTCCAAGGTCTGGGGGTACTACAAGGTCCAATCGGCGGGGCCTGCCTCGTCGGATGCCGATGCGAAGCTTTCCGGCCGTTCGGCCACCGCGAAGTTCCGTACGCCGCTGGCGATGGGCCGCGGCGCTGGCGTTTCTGCTCGTGTCCGGGCGGGCCGAGGCGGCCGGCAAGCGGATCGGCGTTCCCGAGTTCGCGGGAGCCCAGGAGGCGGCTGTTCGTCTGAAGGTCATGCAGACGCTCGCGGTCCACGGCTACGAGCCGGTGCGCGCGCGCGACCTGCAAGAAGCGATGACGCGCACCGGGGCCGGCCTCGAGACGGACGACGATCTGAAAGCACTGGCCAAGGACCTCGCGCTGTCGGCGATCGTGACCGGCGAGGTGGGAGCCCGGCGAGCGAAGATCGTCGTCCATGACGGTGGCGAAGGATCGATTCTGGGTAACGCCTCCTTCAGCGGCGCGAACCCGCGCAAGCTGGCGGAAGAAGTCGGGCTGAGCTTCTGGATGAAGCTCGGGCCCGACGTGGAACGCGGGCAATTGCCGGCCGGCGCCAAGAAGCGGAAAGCGTCCGCGGAGGTCGCTGCGGCGAACGACGAGAGCGCTCCGGGCGGTGGGGCCCACGGGGAGGACGATCGTGGCGAAGCCGCAGCCTCAAAGCCGAACGACGAAGCGCCGGCGGAAGAAGTGAGCGAGTCCGACGAAGCCCCTCGGCCCAAGAGAGTAAAGAAGAAGCGGAGGTTCAGGATGGAGGACGAGGTGGCGCCCGAGGAGACCGGCCCGCGCGCGCTGCCGCCGGCGAATCCCTGGCTCGACCTCGAGCTAGGCGGCGGCGGGCTGAACCGATCCCTGACGTTCAACCAGAACGTCGTCGTGCAGGGCTCCGCGCTTCTGCAGCCTTACAGGCTCGGCGTCGGGCCGATCGGAACCGCCAAGGTGGTCCTCTTTCCCTGGCAGAACGACAAGGTCGGGAACTTCGGCGTGGAGGGCGAGATTCGGCAGGGGCTCGGTATCTCGTCGGCGCGGTCGACCGGCGGCAGCTTCAGCGACACCGTGCACGAGTACGCCGCCGGTTTCCGGTACCGCGTGCTGTTCGCGACCGCCGGCGACGTCTTTTTCTCGCTGACCTTCGGCGAGGACGCCTTCACCTTCAGCGGTCCCGATCGATCGAGTCTGCTGATCCCCGACACCATCTACCACTACACGCGCGGTGGCGCGGGGATGCACCTCGCGATCGCCGGTGGCCTCGGCGTCTCGTTTGGTGGTGGCTATCGCTACATCGACAACCACGGCGGGCCTCAGATCTCGCAGGAGGTCTTCCCGCATTTGACGGTGGCGGGGGCCGACGCCGACGGCGTCGTTCGCTACGCTCTCAATGCGACGGTCGAGCTGCGGGCCGGCCTCGAATGGCGCCGGTACTGGTACGCCATGCATTCGCAGCTCGGCGATCGGGTCGTGGCCGGCGGCGCGGTCGATCAATCGTTCGACTTCACGGCGGGCATCGCCGGCCTGCTCGGCGTCGGCGACTCGCCGAAGGCCGAAGGGGAGTCTCAGGCGCCGTCACCACCCCGTGCGTCCGTCGACAGCAGCACGAACAGCGGGAACGGGCGCGACCCTGACGAATAGGACCGAGTCGATTCTCTAAAGGCTATTTACCGTCCTCCGGTGCGTCGTCAGCCGCCGACGCTTGGTTGACGGCCCGCGCCAGCAAGACGATCCCCGCATGCGCGGCGCACATCATGCGTTCGTGGCCGATCTCGTAGTAACCAGCGAGGTTGCAACCATTGGCGTCGCAGGTGCCAGGGCACTTCTCCTCCTCGGGGCCTCCGTCGCGATGAAAGTCGCACTTCTGGTCGGTCGTGCAGCGCAGGTCCACCTTCCGAACGCGCCGGACCATCATGCTACCTTCGGGTGCAGGGTCTTGGCGTGGTGATCCCATTCCGTTTCGTCAGAATGTGAAGCCCGTCGGGGATGATTTGGGCGGCCCGTGCTGAGGGGGAGGCGTTGGGGCTCGGCTGGCGTGGACATTGATCTACCTCCTTGTAGGTGGGATCCATCGGCCCGGCTGTCGGGCTCGTGTACCGTCGTTTCCGTGTCCCTGATGTGTGCCTATCGTTAGTGTGGGCCTTATAATCACCCGATGTCCACGAAAACTTGGAAGCGGTCCCATCACGGCCCTAGCGTCGTGCGGTGGTCCGGCCAAAGATCAAGGCGAGCCTCAAGAAGTCGAGCGTCATCAAGGTTCGCGTGACCGACGCCGACAAAGAGATCTTCGAGGCTGCCGCGGCGAAGGAACGGATGGACCTGAGCACCTTCACGCGCGTGGCATTGATCGAGAAATCCCGGCGCTCGGGCATGAACATCTGACCCTGCTTGGGGCCCCTGCGGATCCGGACGGCGCCGGCCTAAGCGGGCATGCAGAGGGTGGCTTCGGCGCGGCGGAAATGTGGCTCTGCCGTTCTCCGGCCCGAACGAGAGATTCGAGGCCGCGAAGGGTATGATCGGTCGTCGTGTTCGGGACGGGGAGGGCGCGGGGAGCTGGTGTGAGGGCGGTGAGTCAGGCCGTCCTCGTCATGGGTCTGCTCGCCGAGCGCCCGGCCCGGGCGGTCGACCCCTTCGAGATCCAGGTCTACGACGCGTCGATCGACCCGCCGCTGACGGCGGGGATCGAGCTGCACGTCAACTCGGTCCTGTCCGGGCTCGGGACCGCGCCGCCACCCGAGCTGCCGCCGGACCATCAGACGCACCTGACGGCCGAGCCGTCGCTCGGGCTCACAACATGGTGGGAGGTGGGCGGGTATCTCCAGTCTGCGATCCGATCAGACGGGACCTTCGACTTCGCGGGCTTCAAGCTGCGCTCGAAGTTCGCGCTTCCGCCGGCTCCGGCCAGCCGGTTCGGGTGGGCGATCAACGTCGAGGTGTCGCGGTTGCCTGACACGTACGACCGCGATCGCTGGGGCGCCGAGGTCCGGCCCATCGCCACCGCCCTGGTCGCGGGCGGGCGGCTCTACTTCGCTGTGAACCCGATCCTCGACTGGGATCTGGCCGGGCTCGACGCCGACGGCCGGCCCGACCTCGAGCCGGCGGCGACCGGGCTCGTCATGATCGAGAACCTTTTGTCGTTCGGGCTTGAGTACTACGCGAACTTCGGGCCGCTCGGACACTGGCTGCCGTTGAGCGGCCAGGAGCACTACCTGTTCGAGGTGCTGAACCTCTATCGGTGGCGGAGATGGGAGATCAACATCGGCATCGGCGAGGGGCTCACTGACGCGTCGAATCGACTGGTGGTGAAGGCAATCCTGGGTTTCCAGTGAGTGGATTTTCGGAAATGGGGCGAGAAAAATGTGATGGGGCCGCCTGATCTTGAATGTCCAGGGGTACTCATGACTCCAACGGAAGTCTGCTTCGTCGGAGGGCCCCATGCGACTTTCACGACTCCACGCGATCTCGATGACGCTGGCCGCTGCGGCACTGATTTACGGTTGTGCCCAGAGCGAGCCGCTCGATATCAACGTCCTCGTCCCCGACGGGGGATCCACGGGCGGCGCCACGGGCAGTGGCTCCGGCGGGGATAGCTCGAGCACTGGCGGGACGACCGGAACGGGCGGGGGTGGCACCGGTGACATCGGAAGCGGCGGCGCCACCGGCAACGGCGGGACGATCGGAACCGGCGGGCTGGGAAGTGGGAGCGGCGGCTTCACGGGGACCGGCGGCGCCCCGGGCACCGGCGGCTTCACCGGAACCGGCGGCGCCGTCGGGACGGGCGGGTCAGCTAGCGGTGGCTCGACCGGCAGCGGCGGCCGGGGCGGCGCCTTCGGGACGGGCGGCTCGACCGGGAAGGGCGGCGCGACCGGTACGGGCGGCGTCACGGGGACCGGTGGCGTCACGGGGACCGGTGGCGTCACGGGGACCGGTGGCGTCACGGGGACCGGTGGCGTGGGGGGCATGGGCGGGACGACCCCGACGTTTACGCAGATTTACACGCAGATCTTGACCGTCTACTGCGCCGGCACCAAGTGCCACGACCCCGGGTCGCAGAACGGCGTGGGATTCTCGACGCAATCAGGCGCTTACACCTCGGTCGCGAAGCTGGTGATGCCGGGGAACGGCTCCAACTCGAGCTTCTACAAGGTCGTGAACGGCGGGTCGATGCCGCCCGGTGGACCGAAGCTATCGGCGGCCAACCTGGCGCTCATCAAGGCCTGGATCGACGCCGGCGCGCTGAACAACTGACGGACGCCGCGCGATTCACGCGATATAGTTCGTTGCGCGATCGCGATCTGATGTCCCGATGGTGACGGCTCCCATCGTCCTCCTCATCGCCGTGGCGACGACCCCCGACGGCGTCGCCGTGGCCAACGAAGCGGCGGCAGCGTGCCTGCAGGCCCTGCCGGGGGGCGCAAAGACCGTCGTTCGAACAGTCGCGACCGCTCCCGATGACGCCGACCTCGACGTGGCAGCCGCCGCCACCGACGCGACGGCGACTGTGATCGTGACCTGGCGAGACGCCGCGCGGTTAGTTAGCGACGTCCGCGTGCGCACGGCCGAGCGTGCCGGGGAAAAGCCACATCACACGGAGCGCACGATCGTCTTCAGCGCGCGCGACCTGCCGGCCGAGCGCGGTCGTGCTCTCGGGCTGGTGATCGCGTCGATCTTGGTCGAGGACTGGGCCGCCGGTGGCCCGGCGGCGGGGATGGCGTCCGGACCGCCGCACTCGAGCGGCGGAGCGATCGACACCGAGATCCCCCAGGTGCTCGCCGGGCCAGCGAGACCCGCGCCAGCGACGCCGAAGTGGGCGCTGGAAGCGAACGTCACCACCGCGGTCGACGCGCAGGAGGACTTCGACGACACGATCGGCGGCATGATCGCGCTGCGACGGGCGCTGACCGCGCGCTGGGCGCTGCGGGCGGGCCTGGGGTTCCGCGTGGCCGACCTCGACGGGGCGGACGCGACGGCTCGCACCACGCTGGGAGCCCTGGGCGTCGCCTGGTCGAGTTCCGCGTTCACCGCGGGACGGGGGCTCGGCTTCGCGGCGCGGGCCGACCTCCTCGGCGTCCGGGAGGCGATCAAGCGCGACGACTTCGACGCGGTCGGCCTGGACGGCCACTGGACCGTCGGCGCCGACCTGCTGGGCCAGGTCGGGTTCGGGCTCTCGGCCGGGACCAGCTTGGTCTTCGGGGCTGGCGTCGAGGGGTTCCTGAGCGGCGAGAGCCTGACCACGCAGGGCCGGGCGCCCGCGACCATCCTGCGCGGCCGGGTGATCTTCGAACTGGGCGTGCTGGCCCGCTTCTAGCCCCGCCTGCCACGGACCCCTTCGGGGTACTCTCAGGAGCAGTGGAGTCATGGCTGCCATCCGCCCCTACCCACCCCGCCTCAGCGTCATAGCCAGCGCCGAGACGCCGCCCGCCGAGCGACGTCCACGGCGCAGCGACGAGGAGATCCTGGCCGGGGTGCGGCGCGGCGCGCAGGAGGTCGCGGAGGACTTCTACTGGCGGGTCAAGCCGGTCGTCGAGAGGACGGTTCGGCGGCTCCTGGGCCGCCTTGATCGAGACGGCGAAGACCTGGTCCAGATAGCGCTCGTCCAACTCATCGAGTCGGTGACCGCCTACCGCGGTGCGTGCGCGCTCGATGCCTGGGTCTCCACGCTGTCGGCGAACGTGGTCTATAAGCACATCCGGCGCCGGCGGCTCGAGCGCACGATCTTCGCCGCGGCGCTCGACGACGAGGAGGAGATCGCGGTCAGCTCGAAGGCGAACGGGGCGGACGCTGCCTCGCTGCGCCAGGCGCTCCGGCAGGTCGCCGATCATCTATGTACGATGCGCGAGGATCGTTCGTGGGCGTTCCTGCTGCACGACGTCTGTGGCTACTCCTTGGATGAGGTCGCTCACATCTGTGGGATCTCGGTCGTCGCAGCCCAGAGCCGACTCGTCCGCGGCCGCCGCGAGATCCACGACCGGATCGCTGCCGACCCCCGGCTGTCGAAGATCCTCGACCGAGGTGACCCTTGACCGACTTGCGGTATGCGGAGCGGGCTGCCCGGTTGTTGCGGGCCGCTCGGGCGCGTATCCGGCCGCACCGGACGATCGCGCCGGAGAACGCCATCACGGAGATCGCCAGCGCGATCGAGCGCGTGGTTTCTCGGCGGCGACGCCAGCGGATCACGGCCGCTGTCGGGCTCGCAGCGGCGATTTCGGGTGGCGTCGTCCTGGTGGCGATCTGGGGACCGCGGAGAGCCTCGCTCGTGCCGCCCGCCCGACCCGCGACAGCGGCGAGGGCGAGCCTCGTCGCGAGCGCGGACGCACGGGCGACGTTGGCCGATGCCGACGGGCGCGTCCTGGCTCTGCCGCCCGGACACGCATGGCGCCCGGACGAGCGGTTGCAGACGGAGGCGCTGCCGATCACCTTGGCCGCGGAGGACGGGACGACCGTCGAGCTGGAACCGCGGTCCGACCTTCAGCTCCTGCGCGCGGACGCCGAGCAGTGGCTCCGCCTCGGAAGCGGCGCGGTCGCGGTGCACGTCGCGAAGCTGCAATCGGGGCAGCGGTTCGTGATCGTGACGCCCGACGCGCAGGTGGAGGTGCGGGGCACGCGCTTCCACGTGGCGCTCGCCTCGCCCGACGCGACCTGCGGCCACGGCACGCCCA
Organism: Polyangia bacterium; assembly: GCA_035546895.1. Taxonomy (GTDB): domain Bacteria; phylum Myxococcota_A; class Polyangia; order Fen-1088; family Fen-1088; genus JADGRB01. The sequence continues at coordinate 11,846 of DASZVW010000487.1, read as the reverse complement.
CCCGCGTCGTCGTCGACGAGGGTGTCGTCGTGGTCCGTCTGGCGACCGGGGAGGTTCGCGTCCCGGCCGGTCAACGCTGGCCTGCCGACTGCGCTGTCACCCAGGCTCCGTCGGCACCCGCGCTGAAGCCGCGGCCCAGTATGACGAGGCGCCCGCCGAGAGGCGTGCCGGCGCCACCGTCGACGCTCGCCACGGAGAACGATCTCTTCGGGGCTGCGCTGAGAGCGGAGCACGCCGGAGATCGGGCCAAGGCCGCCCGTCTCCTCGAGTCCTTGCTGACGAGGTTTCCGTCGAGCCCGCTCACGGAGAGCGCGCAGCGCGCCCACGCGCGCGTGACGGCGACCGCCCGCCCGGCGCCATAAGCGTGAGCGGAATCGCATAGCCGCCTGCTCGACGCCCCTCTGCGGTACCTGGCCCCTCGTTGGAGGATACATGGCCCACGATGTCCGCAAGGGTTGCTTGGACTGTCCCCAGAACAGTCTCGATCGCCGTCAACTGCTGGCGCTCGCCGGCGCTTCGACCGGGTTGATCGTGCTCGGCAGTTCCGTCGCCGGCTGCAATGCGAAGGGGACGCCGCCGACCGGGCCCGAGATGGCCGGTAACCTCTCCGAACTGCAGGTCGGGTCTCTGCTCTTGATGTCCAACGTCGTCGTGGCCCGCGACGAGAACGGCGTCTATGCCATGTCGGCGGTCTGCACCCATGCCGGTTGTCTGCTCGACGACGGCGCGCAGACCGTCGTGGCAGGGCTCAGTTGCCCTTGTCACGGCTCGACCTTCGACGGGAACGGCGCGGTCACCCACGGGCCCGCCGGCACACCGCTGCAGCACTACGCCGTCACCATCGCGGCCGACGGCTCCATCACCGTCGACGGGAGCCAGTTGGTCTCCGCGGACACCCGGACGCCGGCCGTCGCCGGGCCGGCGACCCCGGGGGACGCGGCAGCCGGTTAGCTGTGAGCTCTCAGGAGGTTATCCCGGCGTAGAGTCTTGGGCACCCTTGCCCTTCGTAAGGTACATGCGCATTCTGGCCAGTCGAGCTGGCCACCACGGAGTCCGTCGGGGAGACGGCCGAATCGTCGTTGGCCAGATCGGATATTCCAGATGACGATCCCTGAAGCTTCGCCCTCGGGGGCTGGGCGTGCGTCGGCACGACCCGAGGCACGGTTGCATCGTTGGACCGTGGGTCGTCGCCCGAGGACGCGTCTCCACCTACGTCGGCGAAGCTTAGTGAATTGGTGGCTATCATTCCTGACGGCCACGAGCATGCTCCTGGGCGCAACCTCGTCTCGGGCCGACGACCAGGCACCCAAGGAGTGGGAGCAGCTCTTCTTCCCGTTCCCGATCGTGGGCGCGCCGCCGCAGCTCGAGCAGCAGGTCCAGCTCTTCGAGACCTACTTTCGAGGGGACCGCGGAGAGGGCAACAACATCTCGGCGGAGCTCGCTTATATCGCCACGCCGCATCTGGGCTTGGTGCTGAACGTCCCCTTCCAGATCGGCTCGCAGGAGCTGACGACCGGGTTCGGGGACCTCTCCCTGCAGGTGCAGTATCTCGCCGCCGGTTCCCTGAGGCTGGACGACATGATCTCGGTCGGGCTCTCCGCCTCATTCCCCAGCGGACGCGCCGATCTCAGCCAGGGAGACTACTTCGTTGGTCCGTTCGTCTTCGCAGCGCAGCGGTTCTGGCACCATCTCATCTTCGAGGGAGACCTGACCGCACTGTTGCCGATCGTGCACGGCGCCTCCGCACGGCAGATCGCCGCCGTCGGTCTCGTCTCGGTGCTGGTCAGCCCGACCAGCTTCCGCTTTCCGATCTACACGCAGGTCGAGGTCGACACCACCACCTATCTCGACGGCACCGGCGCTCTGCCTCCGGGAGCGATCACCAGCCCCGTCACCACGGTCTTCATCGCACCCGAGGTCTTCTTGGGTCCGTTCGCCAGTCCGATAAGCGAAGGCACGCGCGTGGCCTTCGGAACCTTCTTCAACGTGGCCGGGGACAGCGAGCATGACCACATGTTCACCATCACCATCGCGCTCGACATCCCGAATCGCTATGGCTACTAGGCTACGGCACCGTCGGCGAGGTCATTGATACCATTTGCTGGTCGCGCCGGGCGACGAACGGACGCTATGGTTGAAGGTGTAGGACGAAGTTCGACGGGAGCGTCGGGTCGGCGGCGGTAAGTGTTCCGGTGCCGAGGTCCGTGGTCCCCTGGAACTCGCCCGTGATCCAGACGCCGCCGAGGTGGTCGGCCGCGCAATCGGTGGCGCCGTTCCCGTCGGCGTTCGCCACCCGCACCGGAAAGGATAGCTGATCGGCGCTGTTGACATCGGCCACAATGGCATCCGTCGCGCTCGTTTCGTTCAGGTGACCAGTAGCGAAGCTGAGGTCCGCGGCGTTGATCGCGGTCTGGAAGATCGCGCCCGGCGTCCCGCTACCGACCAGGTTGACCCAGCTAGCGACTCCGCTGGGCGTGACTTCGGCGATGAAGGCCGAGGTGTTGGGATCGGCTCGAACCGTTATCCCTCCCACGGTGCTGGTCGCGGTCAGGCTCCCGACTATCCGAAGATTGCCGGCGCTGGTGACGGCAACGGAGCTGGCCACATCGATGGTCGTTCCCCCGAAGCTGAAGGAGTTTCGGGGCGTTCCCGTCGAAGGATCTAGGACCGCGAAGAACCCGTTGCTCGCCAGGCCCGCGGCGCTCCGGAGGGCCTTGCTGCCGACCTGCATTGTCGCGTTGAAGTAGCCCGCCAGTACGACGTCGCCGTTTGGCGCGATGGCAATCCCTTGTGCCAAGGCTTCGGTGTCGGTAGCTGCGAAGGTCTGATCGTAGATCTTGCTTCCTGACGAGGAGAACTTGGTCACGAACACGTAGCTCGCGAACGTCCCCGCTCGTGAGCAGCACGCCACCGGCCACATATACGTTATTGGAAGCATCGACAATCATGGTCTGGGCAAAGGTCACGTCTTCCCTGGTTACCGGGTAGCTTCCCAATGGAGTGCCATCCGTCCCGAGGTGGACGAGGTAATAGCCATTGGTGACCGGTTGCAGCGTCGCGGATCCGCCGAAGCTCACGCTTCGATAGAGCTCGCCTACGAGCCAAATCGTTCCCGCCTGATCGAGGGCCATGGCGGTTGGTGTGACCGCGTTCGGGTAACTGGTCGAGTGGGATTGGCCCTGTGCTGGAAACCAGGTGATCGTTGGGCCGGGATCGGCCGTCGTACTTCCGTTCGATGGCGAAACGACGATCGGACGCCGTCGCCGCAGGTCGCGGGAACGGCGACCTCCGGCAGTGGTTGGGCGATGCTGTCATCGCAGAATAGCGTGCTCGCAGGTCGGACCTCGATGTTCTTCGCGATGAAGGCGCCGTGATACCCGATGCCTGACCCTATTCCGAACGTGACCGAGCCGTTCGGCCAGCAGGATCTGCTGCAACTCGTCGCTACGTATGGCAAGGGAAGTCGTCAACCCGTTCTCGTGCTCTTGCGTCCGCCCTCACCGTATGCCCAGCTGTTCGAGATCGGCGGCCACGCTCGGCGCCATACGCGCGAGGGAGCTCGAGACGGCTAGCGTCCACGCGCGTCCCCGACGGACGAGCGCCTTCCAGGCTAGCGCGATCTCGCCGGGGGACTCCGCGAGGAGAACTTGGAGAAGAGCGCTCGCCTGGGCTCGATCCTTGCTGGCTTTGGTGATGCCCGCCGCGCGCGTCCCACGTCGCGCCGCCACGATGAGCTTGTGGAAGGCGAATCGGCCAGGCCTCGGGACGTTGACCAGGGCTCCAGTTCCCCCCAGGACAGCGCCGGGCTGGGTCTCCTCGATGAGGTAGTCGAGGAAGCGGAGCGGGATTGCGGCGGTCCCCAGGGTCGGGATCGAGATGGTGCGGCTCCTCTCTCGTCCGACGAGTGGGGTCAGGATCTCCACCTCTACCTCGGTGCCGCGAACACGAAATGAGGTGGCCGGGTCGTTCGGATTGAGCGCCGAAAATCGGGGAACAGGGTCGCCGAGGGCGCGCTGCACGTTGGCCGGCGGTCCACCGCGCGCCAGCGCCACCGCGATCCTGTGATCGTGCGCGATGTCGACGTCCTCGGTCCGCACGATCGCGTCCTGCCACCGCACGCCGAGCATGTTTCCCAGCACCACGAACCCGTGCGAGCCGACGAGGACGCCACCGACCCGGAAGACCGAGGCCAGCTGCTCGAGGATCTTTGCCTCGGCGGCGCCGACGGCGTGGGCGCCCCCCGCTCGCGCCATCGCGACCAGCTCGGCGCGCGTCGACGCCTCCACCTTCCCGCGCCGCCATCGTTCGAGCAGCGCGAGCACCTCGGCGGTCTCCGGCCCAAGATAGCTCTGTACCTTCTTGCCGTCCTCTTGGCGCTGCGCGTACCAGTACCGTCGGCCCCGGATAGACTTCGAAACCAGGGATGCGCCCAGCGCCGGATCGCCGGTCTCCGACGTCAAGAGGAGGTCGACGAGGCGCGCGTACGCCGTCTGTGCGAGGAGCGGGAGCTTGATGAATTCCGGCGCGGCCACGATGTTATACGCTCGATGTTATCACAGCGTATAACGCTCCCCGATGCCAAGATCGCGATTTACCGCGGCAACCGCACGAAATTCTTCACGAAAGTGGACGACTGCGGCTCCGCCGGTAAACAGTTGGTCTGTGATAACTGTCGGTGTCTCAAGTGAAATTAGGGTCTGCCCTGAGTTGAGGTGCTAGCGGTTAACAGCCATCGGGGTTCAAGTCCCCGTCCTCGCACTCCCTTGAAATTATTGGCCTTCTTGCCGGTGGACCTCGCCGGCGCAGTTTCTCTCGATCGGGCTGTGCGACCGGAATGCGACCGGAATTCGTGGGTCGCAGCAGCGTCGAGCACTTCGGCGGCTGCCTGCTTCTGAGGTCGCAGGTAGCGCGCGGTCGTCGCCGGCTGCTTGTGCCCGGCGAGAAACATCACGCCCGAGAGGTTGTCGCTGACCTGCCCGAGATGCGTGAGGCGCGAATGCCGGAAGTCGTAGTCACTGATGCGGCTGGCACGATACTCGTCGATGCCGGCGGCCTTGGCGGCCTCGCGGAGCAGGCGCCGGTAGTCGTGCGAGCCGAACAGCAGCCCGACCTTCGGGCAGATGCGATCGAGCGCCTGCCTGGCGGCGGTGCTGAGTGGCAGTTCCCGTCCGAAGCGGCTCTTGTCCGCTTCGTCGCGGATCAGCAGCATGCGGTTCCCCGGGCGGTAGTCGTCGGGGGCGCGAAGCTGGTCGATGGTCTGGGGCCGTAGGGCAGTTTCCCAGGCGACGGTGAACCTCGCCCGAACGGAGAAGGGCGCCGGGGCGCGGTGCCCCTGAGCCGTCTCCGGCAGATTGGCGACAATGGCGGCGATCTCATCAGCCGTGAAGATCAGGAACGTGCGTTTCCGGGTCCCGTCCACCCGCGTCCCCACCACGTGTCGGCCTGGCGTCTCGATCTCAGGCAACACCTCCAGATGACCACGCCGCGTGGCCCACTTCGCGAACCTACGCAGTACGGGCAGCTCCTTCTTCAGTGTCTCGCGGGTCACGACCCTCAGGCGCGCGGACTTGTAGTCCTCGACGCCGACCGTGGTGAGCCGGTCGATGGTCTCGAATGCAGGAGCGAAGTGGGTACCGACGTAGGTGTCTCGGTAGAGCTTGAAGGTGTCCGCGCTGATCGTGGATTCGATGTCGGCAAGCCACTGCGCTGCGACCTCCTCGAATGCGCGTCCGGCGACGGGTGCCGCCGTGCGTCCCGGCGTCCATCGACCAGAAACTACGTCTGCGTAGAGCCGTGCCGCTTGGCTCGAAGCTGCGCCAGAATCTCTTTCGCTCGTGGAGAGCTTGAACCGGCGGCCACCGTGCGAGAACCGGACGAAGAAGATCTCCGTGCGGGGGTCACGAAGCAGCTTCCAACCTTTCGCTGATCTAGCCATCTGCGGATGTCCTCCTCGAAAAATAACACCCGATTGCCGATCTGAACCGTGCTGACGTTCGGCTGCACGAACCGCTCCAGAGAGCGGATCGATATTCTACAGAACGAAGCGGCCTCGGCTTTCGTGAGCAGCGGCGACGGTACGTGCCGCCGAGCGACGCCGTCCGCATTGTGCGATATCGCCCCGGACGCCGGAGGTTGCGGACAAGGTACGTCGTTGGCTGGTACCGACGCGGGAACAAACACGGCGTGACCGAAGTCTCTCGGTCCGAGATCGGGAGAGGAATCATGGTGTGGTCTGGGCGTGTTGATGCGCTTCAATACGGCTACCTCGCGACCGAGCCCGCCGAGCTTGGTCTGAGCCACGGCGGTCCCGGCATTCGGATCGATCGGCCGGAGGGGCCTGGCGTGTTTCCGGCCTCCGGGCACCGTCGAGATGGTCCCTATCGGTATTCTCGCGAGGTGTTCGCAAATCGTTCACGGTCGTTGCCACCTTTTAGAAAGATTTCATCGCCGAGGTCGCCGCGTACCACGCTGCGTTGCTCAGCATCCGGACCCAGGCCCGGCGGGTCGGCGACCACCGGAACCCGTGCGCCTTGAGCCGGGCGCGGACTTCGGCGGCCGGGATGCCCTCGAAACGGATGGCGACCCGGTTCTCGTCGCGTTCCTCTTCGATGATCCACCCGTCCCCTTGCACCGGCCCGCGTCCCGGTGCCCGCTGGGCGGTTTCGAGCGCTTCGATCCTCGCGCGCACTCGGCGAATCTCGGCGCCGTTGTTCTTGAGGGCGTAGTCCGGGAATCCCACGCGGCCCGCGAAGTCCGGCATCAGCGCCTTCGCCGCGTTCGCCTCCTTGAGGCCGAGCTTGACCAGCTCGGCGATCTTCTGGGGGTCCGATAGCTTCCGATCGCGGACGATGGTGTTGCCGGCCTTCATTCGGCTCTGGAGGGTCTCCAGCGAGGCCAGCTTGGTCCGGAGCTTGGCGACCGCGTCCGGGTCGTCGCTCGACACACCCGCCGTTCCAACGCTGGCGGCGCGCTGTCGGAGCTGCTCGGCCTGGCTCTGCGCCTCGAAGCTCTTTCGGTACGTCTCGTGAATCCGGCCGCGATAGCGGCGATCCCGCCCTTCGGAGTGATGACCGATGAGGATCGGCTGACCGAGAGGGATGGCGCTGGCCATTCGCTGGGCCCGGCCGTGGAGCTGCTCGGCCGCCGTCGTGGCGCGCGCACTGGCCGCAAGCAGGCGTTGCCGTCGTGCTTCCTGCTTCGCTTCGTACGGGTTCGGCGTTCGCCTCCCCACCGTCTCCCCGTCTGGCTCGCCTACTGCGGCGGATGAGGGGCGGGTCGGTGAACGCCCCCCATCGGGGGGCGAGAGGGCCGGAACAGGCCCTCGGGGATTTGATGACTCGCCGGTGGCGGTGGTCGGGGTGGTGGTCAGGGAAAGAAGCGCATCGTTGGGTACCATCGGGTTCTCCTCTGCGTCTGGAATCGGGGCACCCGATCACGGTCGCGCCGCGGCTCCCCTCGCCGAGCGCTGCATTTTTGGGGGGACCCCACGTCCGCGTGGGGCGGAGCCAAAAAAGCAGAAGCGCGAGCCCGCTTGCGGGTCTGCCGAGGGGCGCCGCATCGGCGCGACCGGGGTGCCCGATTCCAGACGCAGAGGAGAACCCGATGGTACCTGGCCGGTCCTTGCGTGACCTCCCCGACCACCCTCCGGGGCTCGAAGCTCAGCCAGAGGGATTGAAACTGATTCGGCACCGGTGGGCGCCAAGGGATGGTGCTGCCTTCGGCGCCATGGGCGCGGTGCTGGTGGTGGATGACAATCTTCCCTTACTCTCGGCGCTCTGTGAGTCCCTGAGCCTCGGGGGATGGAGAGTATTGGCCGCTACGTCGGCGCGTTTCGGACTGCGCGCCGCGCGGTCGTGCGAGATCGACGTTGTACTCGCGGACCTGACGATGCCGGGTGGCAGCGGGGTGGCACTGAAGGCGAGATTTGGGCGTGACGAGATATTGGCCTCGGTTCCCTTCGTGTTCATGACCGGATGGGTAGGACACGCTCGTGAGCTGGAAGGGGCGCCCATCCTTGTGAAGCCCTTTGCGATCGAAGAAGCCGACGCCGTGCTCAGGAGATCCATGCGAGCGGGCTCCCACAGGGCGCTGGCGCCCGAGCCAACGTCGCCTACAGGTACTTCATCGGGCCGCCGAGCTTTCGCAGGAGAGAGCGTTCGTCTTCCCGCCCTTCCAGCCGGAGAAACTTCTGCTCGAAGCCGGCGAGACTTTCTCGCATCTCGCGACCGGGTGGACTGAACGCGAAGTCGGCCGCCCGCCGCGCGTAAGTGTCCCAATCGCGCTTTTCGGTCGGTCGGCTGGCGCTCGCGCCGTCCCTGATCGCGTCCACGATCTGTTCGCGGGAATGGCCCGTCACGGCCAAGCGGACGGCCGCCTCGGCATCAAAGCGCGAGGGATCGGCTTGCCGGTCAGCCCGCTCCCGGACGATCGCGGCCAGGTGGCGTTGGTAGATCGCCGCGGGCGTCATCGATGTCGGGCGCTGCCCGTCCTGCCGCTCGGGGGCGTCGGGTTGCTTCGAACGGCGGAGCCGATGGCGCTCGGCGGCGATGGCCTGCTGGAGCTCTGGGTTGGTGATCTTGAAACCGTGCTCCGCGGCCAGCTCGGCGCACGTCTGCTTGAACCGGGCGTCACCGCGGATCCAAAACGCTCCCCACTTCTGGTCGCTCAACTGGAGCGCGGCAAGAACGGCCTCGCGGTTGTCTCCGTGGATGTCGATGGACTTGCCGCGATCCGTGAAGGCGGGTGAGCTGCGCGAGTTCGGGAGGTAGTAGTGCACCCTGTCGCCAGCCAGCACGGCCTTGACCGCGCGGATGTCACGCGGCACGGGCGGGTCGAACGTCGAACCCTCGATGGTGGCGGGGCGTCGTCCCCGATGGCGCCATTCATCCGCCGCGTCGCGGTCCGAGCGGGCGAGCCACTCCTCGTACGAGGGGAAGCGGCCTCGCTCGTGTCGCCGCGCGGCCCGATCGAGTTTCTGACGCTCGCGGAGGGCGGCCTTCTCCTGCGCCTGGCGGGCGGCGGTGAGGCTGCGCAAGGCGTTGAGGGCGTCGCGCTTTCCCTTCCACGAGCCGCGGAACATGTCGGCGCGCTCCTTGCGGTGGCGGTCGGCGAGTTGGCGCCACTCGGCGCGCTGGCGATCTGGCTGCTGTGCTCGCCGGGCGCGCTCCTCGTAGAACTTGCCGCGCTGCTCCAGGTATGACGCCAGCAAGGGGGCCGCAGGATCGAGCGGGCGGGATGTGATGGTCTTCGAGAGGGGAGGCGCGGGTGTAGGCGCCGGCTCGAAGTCACCGAGCCTCTTTCGCAGCGCTGACATGGAGCAGTCACGACCGGCGACGCTGGCCTTGACCGGCCGGTCGCCGATCCAGAGGAGTGCACCGGAGCCCTTCTTCTCGAACCGCATCCCCGCCTTGCGGAGGGCCTCGTGTAGCTCGGCCCACGTCCCGGCTCGGCGAATGAGCGGTGCAGCGTCTTGGATACCGATGCGCTGGGCGCTCTGCACGCCGACACGCTCCTCGAGGGCCAGAGCCGGCGCGGACGGCTGGCGGTCGCCGTCTGGGCGCTTGACGAGCTTGAGGTCGCCGGTGCCGTCCGGCGCGTACAGCGCTCTGGCCTCCGGCTCCCAGCGCTGGCGCAGCTCGATCCTGGCGATGGCGCGGTGGGCGACCTTGTGGTCGTACCCCTTGTTGACGGTGACGAGCTTCTCGGTGTCGGGGTGGACGCGGTTGACGGCGAGGTGGAGGTGCCAATTGTGGGTGTCGCTGTGAAGCGCGTAGATGGCTTGGTGCTCCGCCAGGTCCATCTCGCCGAGGAACATCTTGACCGCCTCGTCGGCCTGGGCGGGTGTGGGCTGCTCGCCCTCGCGCCAGCTCAGGATCCAATGCTGGACGGGCTTGGCGTCGCGGCGGGCAGCCTCGGCGAGATCGACCATCTCCTGGACCTGGCCGTCGTGGTCGTCAGCGAGGAAGTTGAGCCCGCCGCGGTGCTCGACCTTCTCGCCGTCGCCGCCTGCGGCGGGACCGGCGATGTAGTCGGCCAGGTCGCGGACATTGGCGGCGAGGCTCTTGGGCGCGGCGAACTTGGACGGCGGCACCTTCTTGACGATCACGGCGCGCCTCGGTCGCCGGCCGCGAGGCGGGCGATGGCGGCGCGGAGGTCGGCCAGGGCGGCGGCGGTCTCGGCACTGTAGGCACCGCCGCTGTCCATGTGGACCTTCTTGAGAAGGCCGCCGAGGCGCTTCAGCTCGCGGATGGCCTTGGCGTCGATGGGCGGCACGACCGGCCGGCCGAGCGCCCGCGTCCTGACCAGCTCCGCGACGGGGACGCCGACAACGGCGGCCATCGCGCGGAGCCGCGCCTTCTCGACGGGCGCCACGCGCACGTCGAGGCGCTCCGTGAGCCCGGCGGCGCCCTTCTTAGCGAACGGCACGGGCGCCGCCTCCGGTCTCTGGGCTGCGACAAGCGATAGCGCGGAGCAGCTCGGGGTCCGGGGACGCCTCGGACGAGAGAAGCGGAGCGCCGAGCGGGCGGGGCGTCGGGGGGCTTGGGAGGGCACGTGTGGCGCCAGCCGCATGTGTCCGGACAAGCCCCCATCCTGCTACGCCTCCGATCACACTGGATCGAGAGCGCATTAGGGAAGCAGGTTCCACGACACCGGTCCTCGCGAAAAGACGGGTGTCGTTCGGTCGGGAGCGCCACCGAACGAATCGACTGTCGCTGCGAGAACCAATGCAGAGGAGCTGATGTCGTCGCTTGCGAGGACAGCAGCTCAGCCAGTCGACCCATGAGGCGGGACACCGTGGGCACATCACCTAAGAGTTATCGGTCTGGGGCGTGATTTGTTGCCGGGGGAGGCAACGAATTCGCTCGAAAAGCGAAAACCAATGTAGGGGGCTGGGTTCGTCCGCAGGACGGAACCAGCAGACCCGTGCCGGCCGACCAGGGACAAGGAGCGAACGATGATCATGCGGTCTGAACTGATCGAAGAGCTGCGGACGGCACTAAAGACAGCACCAGCGCCGCCGCCCAGACCAGTCAACACCACGAAGCAGGAGATCGTGCGGCAACTGGTCGCGGAGATTCAGGCGATCCAGCGGCGGGGCTACACCCTGGAACAGGTCGCGGGAGTGTTCCGGGGCAAGGGATTCGTGCTGACGACGCCCACCCTGAAGAACTACCTGGCACGAGCAAAGGCGCATCGGAAGGGGACAGCTAGGAAGAAGGCGAAGACGGAGGGAGGCGCGAAAGCGCCTGCCCCGGCCGCAGGTGCGCTCGGAGTAAGCGCACCGGACACCGGCAGTGGGGAGAAGAAGGAGGTGACGGCGCCACTGCCGCCGGCAGCGCGGGTGGAAGCCCGGCCGTCGAGCGACGGTCACGGGCGGGAGGGAGCCTCTCCGGACGCGCCCGACGCCACCAAGCTCCGCAGCGGCAAGGAGGCATTCATGACCAAGGACAAAAAGGAATATTAGAAAAGGAGAGCTAGCTATGGAGAAACCAATTCTTCTCGTCGGTGGCGGCAAGGGTGGCGTGGGCAAGTCCCTGCTGTCGATCGCGCTCGTCGACTACGTGATCGCGACGGACGCGCAACCGTTTTTGGTAGAGACGGACACCTCCGTCCCCGACGTCTACAAGACGTACGGCGGCGAGATCGGCGCCGAGCTGGTGAACCTCGATGAGCGCGAGGGATGGATCGAGCTGCTGAACCTCGTCGAGAGTCATTCCACAGACACGATCATCATCAACACGGGCGCGCGGAATCAGACCGGGATCAGCAACTTCGGCAAGACCCTGCGGAAGGCTCTGTCGGAGCTCAAACGGAGATTGGTCGTGTTCTGGCTGATCGATCGGAAG
>DASZVW010000486.1:0-13928 GCA_035546895.1 Polyangia bacterium | reverse complement strand
CATGCAGGCCACCACGATCGACGAATCGATGCCGCCCGAGAGGAAGGCCCCCAGCGGCACGTCGGACATCAAGCGGTCGGTGACCGCCTTCTCGACGGTGGCGCGCACGCGCGCGGCGGCCGCGCGCTCGTCGAGGCCGGCCAGCGTGGGCGCGAAGCTCGGCCGGTAGTAGCGCCGCACCACCGGCCGCCCGCCGCAGCGGAGCTCCAGCGCGTGCCCGGACGGCAGCTTCTTCAGCCCCTCGTAGATCGTGTCGGGGCTCGGCACGTACTGCAGCGCCAGGTAGGCGTCGAGGGCCGGCAGCGAGAGGACCGCCGGCGTCCGCTCGTCGGCGAGCAGCGCCCCCAGCTCGGAGGCGAACACGAACCCGTCGGGGCGCTCGCCGTAGTAGAGCGGCTTTTCGCCGAAGCGATCGCGCGCCAAGAGCAGCGTCGCCCGGCGGGCGTCCCAGACCGCCAGCGCGAACATCCCGCGCAAGAGCTCGGGGACGCGCGCGCCGACCTCCTCGTAGAGGTGCGCCACCACCTCGGAGTCGCTGCCGCTCTTGAACCGGTGCCCCTTGGCGACGAGGTCGGCCCGCAGCTCGGCGTGGTTGTAGATCTCGCCGTTGACGACGATGGCCACCTGGCCGTCCTCGTTGGTCATCGGCTGCTGGCCGGCCTCGGAGAGATCGATGATCGAGAGCCGCCGGTGCGCGAGCGCGACGGGCCCGGCGGTGAAGAAGCCGTGACCGTCGGGGCCGCGGTGGACCATCGCCGCCGCGAACCGCTCGGCGGCGCCGGCCGGCGGCGGCGCGTCCGGGCGCGGCGCCAGCGCCCCCGCGATGCCGCACATCAGACGGCCTCCCGCGCGGGCGCCGCCAGGCCCAGGCGGGCGGCGATGCGCCCCGAGACGCGGAGCGCGTTGGCGGCGATGGTGAGGCAGGGGTTCACGCCCCCGGAGGTCGGCATGAAGCTGCCGTCGGCGACGAAGAGGTTCGGCGAGGCCCAAAAACGACAGTCGGGATCGAGCACCCCCTCGAGGCGCGAGCGCGAGAAGCGGGCCGTCCCCATGGCGTGGGAGAAGCCGTCGACGAGGCGCACTCTCCCCGCCAGGCCCCCGGCCCGCCGCAGGATCCGCCGCGCCAACCCCACCAGCGCGTCGCGCCGCCGGCGATCGCCCTCGGTGTAGCCGTGGATCACCTGCGCGACGGGGAGCCCGAACGGATCGGTGCGCCCCGCGACCAGCTCGACGCGGTTCTCGGCGCGCGACTCGTCCTCGGCGATGCAGAGCAGGGTCTGGATCCGGTCCGCCCCCATCGAGGCGGCCCAGCGGAAGCCGCGCGGCCCGAGCCCCCGCACCACCTCGCGCGGGGGCGTGCACACGTCCTCGATGACCCCCAGCGCGGTGCCGTCGCTGGCCCGCGCCGACTCGTAGTGGTCGGCGACGCAGATCTGCTTGTGGTTGACGCCCTCGGGGTTGGTGCGGAACGGGAACAGGTAGCCGACCGTGGCGCTGCAGTGGCGCATCAGGTGGCGGCCGAGCGCGCCCGAGTGGTCGAGCGGCCCCAGCCCCGAGCGGAGCATGAGGGCCGGCGTGCCGAGCGCGCCGGCCGAGAGCACGAAGGCGCGCGCGCGCAGCGTGAGCCGCCGGCCGCCGTCGCGCGCGATCGCCTCGAGGCCGGTGATCCGCCCGTCGGTGGCGACCAGCAGCCGGGCGGCGATCGTGCGCGCCAGGACGGTGAGCCGCGCCGGGTCGGCCTTCTTGAGCGCGGTCTGCGTGACGTCGTTCTTGGCGCCGATGCGGCAGGGGAAGCCGTCACAGGTCGCGCAGTTGATGCAGCGGGGCTCGCGCGCGCCCCGGTGGTTGAGGGCCATCGGGAGCTGGAACGGGCGCAGGCCGAGCGCCGCCGCGGCGTCGCGGATGCGGCGCGCGGGCGCGGTGAGGTCGAGCGGCTCGAACGGGTAGCCGCCCGAGCGCGGCGGCTCGCAAGGGTCCTCGCCGGCGCGCCCGTGCACCTCCAGCAGCGCCTCGGCGGCGGCGTAGTGCGGCTCGAGCTCGGTGTAGCTGAGCGGCCAGCGGACGAAGTCGGTGGCGCGCAGCCGCAACGTCGCGCCGTCGAAGAAGATCGAGCTGCCGCCCACCACCTCGTTGAAGAACGTCTCCACCGGCTCTGCGGCGCCGTTCTGCCGCACGAGCAGCGGCGTCTCGCCCCGGTAGCGCCCCTCGAGCAGGACGGCCCGCCCGTTCCAGTCGGTCTCGTCGCGGTGGGGCCAGTCTCCTCGCTCGACCAGCAGGACGTTGAGTCCGGCGCGCGTCAGCCCGTAGGCGGCCGTGGCGCCCCCGAAGCCGGAGCCGACGATGACGACGTCGAAGGTGGCGGCCTCGAAGTCGGGCGCGCCGACGCTGAAGTCGCTCACGCCGGCTGCCTCGCGGCCAGGAGCTCGTCGTACACCGCCACCACCTGGTCGAGGACGTGGTCCGGGCGGGGGGCGAAGCGCGCCACCGCGTGCGCGCGCCCGGCCACCGCCATGGCGCGCAGCCGCTCGGCGGGCGCCGCCAGCGCCTCCTCGAGCGCGCGCACGAGCGGGCCGTGGCTGCCGGTCGGGACCTCCCACCCGCTCTCGCCCGGGCGCACGATCTGGTCGACGTTGGCGGCGTGCGAGAGGATCGCCGGCAGCCCGGCCGCGCAGGCCTCCAGCGCCGCGTTGGCCAGCCCTTCGTAGAGCGAGGGCATGAGCAGAAAGTCCGAGGCCCAGTAGAGCGAGCGGACGTCCTTGACCGCGCCCAGGAACCGCACCGCGCCCGAAAGCCCGGGGTGGCGCGCCAGCCGGTGGACGAGCCCGCTGATCAGGCGGTCCCGCTCGCGCCCCGCGAACAGGACCACCGCGTCGGCCGGCCAGCGCCCGGCGCGGGCCAGCGCCCGCATCGCCCACAGCACGCCGAGCTGGTGCTTCTGCAGCCCCACCCGCCCCGGCAGCACGAAGGCGCGCACACCGGCCGGGAGATCCCAGGCCGCGCGGGCGGCGGCCCGCTCGTTCTCGTCGGGGGGACGGAAGTGCTCCACGTCGAGGAGATTGTAGATGACCCGGATCTTCTCGGCCGGCACCCCCGCCCAGGTGGTGAGCTCGTGCCGGACGCCGACGGAGTTCACCAGGATGAGGCGGCTCCTGCGCGACATGAACCGCTCGGTGAGGAGGTAGCGCAGCTCCATCATCCGGTTGCGGCAGGCGGTGACGGTGATCGGCACCCCGGCGCGCGCCGCCGCCCAGCGCGCCCAGAAGTTCGCCTTGTCGCGATAGGAGTGCAGGATGTCCGGTTTCTCGCGCCGGAGGATCTCGGTCAGGCGGTCGAGCCCGCCCAGGTTCATGCGCCGGACGCCGAGCGCGTGCGCCGGCTGCCCCGGCGGCAGCCGCCCGTCCCAGAACACGTCGTCCGCGTGGTACACGCAGAGCACCGGCTCGAACCGCGGCGGCAGCCGGTTGATGAGCGCCAGGACCTGCCCCTCGGTCCCCCCCTGCTGGAGGTTGGGGATGAAATAAAATATTTTGGTGCGGGCCATGCGGCGGTCGTCGAACGGACGGGGCGGATTGTAGCGTGCTCCCGGCCCGCATGATCGACGAGCCGCCGCCGAGGGCCGTGGTGCTGGGCGCGGGCGGCACGCTGGGCGCCGCGCTGGCCGAGGGGCTGCCGCGCGCCGGGTGGCGGGTCGCCGCCGCGCTCGATCGCGCGGCCTGCGACGTGCGCGACTTCGATCGCCTGCGGGCCGTGCTGGCCGAGGCGCGGCCGGCGGCCGTGTTCAACGCGGCCGCCTACACCAACGTCGATCGCGCCGAGGGTGAGCCCGACCTCGCGTTCGCCATCAACGCCGAGGGGGCGGAGACCGTCGCGCGGGCGGCGGCCGAGGCCGGCGCGGCGCTCGTCCACTACTCGACCGACTTCGTCTTCGACGGCGAGTCGGAGCGCCCTTACGACGAGCGCGATCCCCCCTCGCCCCGCGGCGCTTACGCGCGCTCGAAGGCGCTCGGCGACCGGCTGGTGGCGGCGGCGGCGCCGCGCCACTTCATCCTGCGGGTGGGCGGCCTCTACGGCCGTGGCGGCCGCAACTTCCCCTCGACGGTGGTGGGACGCCTGCGGTCGGGGCAAACGGTGCGGGCCGAGCGCGATCGCCTCTGCTCGCCGACCTGGGCGCGCGAGGTGGCGGCCGTCTCGGCGGCGATCGCCGCCACGCCCCACCCCGGCCTCTACCACTGCACGTCGCAGGGAGAGACGAGCTGGCAGTCCTTCGCGCGCGCGGCGGCCGCCCGCCTGGGCCTCCCGCCGGAGCGGGTCGAAGGGGTCCCGACCTCGGCGCTGCCGTTCAAGGCGCCGCGCCCCCGGCGGGCGGTCCTCGACAACCGGATGCTCCGCCTCCTGGGCCTCGATCGGCTGTCGCGCTGGCAGGACGCGCTCGACGCCTTCATTGTCGCCGAGACGGCCCCCGATCCGGGTTAGGGTAGCCCGCATGTCGACCTCCTCCGTCGAACCGTTGGACGCCGTCGCGGGCGCCTACGTCGTCCACCTGCGCCAGTTCGGCGACGAGCGCGGGCACTTCTTCGAGACCTACCGCCGGGGCTGGATCCCGGGCGCCCGCGAGATGGTCCAGGGCAACTGCTCGTTCTCCAAGGCGGGCGTGCTGCGCGGGCTCCACTACCACTTCAAGCAGGCCGACCTCTGGGTGGTCCCCAAGGGGCGGGTGCGGGCGGCCCTCTACGATCTCCGGCGCGGCTCCCCGACCCGCGGACGCAACCAGGTGATCGAGATGGGCGACGACAACCTCGTCGCCGTCTACGTGCCCAAGGGGGTCGCGCACGGCTTCTACGCGCTCACCGACACGGTCATGACCTATCTGGTCGACGAGCTCTACGACAACAGCGACGAGCTCGGCGTGCGCTGGGACGACCCGGCGCTGGGGATCGCCTGGCAGGTCCGCGATCCGATCCTATCGGCGCGCGATCGGGCGAATCCACTGCTGGCCGAGCTGCCCGCCGGCGCCTTCCCCCCCTGAGCAGCGTCAGGCCGGTCAGGGCCCCCGGCGGCCCGAGAGCAGATCGTGCGCGCGGTCGAGCGACTCGAACGTCCCGGCGTCGGTCCACCAGCCGGGCAAGACGTCGAAGCTCAGCTCGCCCCGCGCGATGTAGGCGTTGTTGACGTCGGTGATCTCCAACTCGCCCCGCGCGGACGGGCGCAGGCCGGCGATGATCTCGTGGACTCGCTCGTCGTAGAAGTAGATGCCGGTCACCGCCAGGCGGCTCGGCGGCTGCTTCGGCTTCTCGACGATCCGCACCACGCGCCCGCCTTCGGTGACCGCCACGCCGTAGCGGCCCGGATCGTCCACCTCCTGGAGCAGGATCTTGGCGCCGCCGGCCTGGCGCCGGTAGGCCTCGGCGAAGGGGGCGATCGAGCTCTCGAAGATGTTGTCCCCCAGGATCACGGCCAGGCGGCCGCCGCGGCCGAACCGGCGCGCCAGGCCCAGCGCCTGCGCGATCCCGCCCGCCTCGTCCTGCACGCGGTAGGTGAACTCGCCGCCGAACTCTTTGCCGCTGCCCAGCAGGCCGACGACGGCGCCCATGTGCTCGGTGCCGGTGACCACCAGGATCTCGCGGATGCCGGCCTCCAGCAGCTTGCGCACCGGGTGAAAGATCATCGGCTCGCGCCCGACGGGCAGGAGGTGCTTGTTGGTGACCTTGGTGAGCGGATAGAGACGCGAGCCCGTGCCGCCCGCGAGGACCACGCCCCGCAGCTCTTTCCCGTCGCTCATCGCGCCGCCCCCTGCTGGAGCCGGCCGCCGTACTGGCGGTCGTAGTAGTCCCGGTAGGCGCCGCTCCGCACCCGCGCCGACCAGGCGCCGTTGGCGCGGTACCAGGCCACCGTCTCGGCCAGCCCTTCGCTGAACGCGCGCCGCGGCCGCCAGCCGAGCCCGTCGCGGATCTTGCGCGCGTTCATGGCGTAGCGCCGGTCGTGGCCGGGGCGATCGGCGACGTGGCGGACGAGCGACTCGTCGCGCCCCGTCAGGCGGAGGATCTCCCGGACGACCTCGATGTTCGGCCGTTCGTTCTCGGCGCCGACGTTGTAGACCTGCCCCGGCTCACCCCGCAGCAGAGCCGCGTCGACGGCCTCGCAGTGGTCCTCGACGTGGATCCAGTCGCGCACCTGCAGGCCGTCGCCGTACACCGGCAGCGGCTGCCCCTCGAAGGCGTTCAGGATCATGAGCGGGATCAGCTTCTCCGGGACCTGGAACGGACCGTAGTTGTTCGAGCAGCGGGTGATGACGGTGTCCATCCCGTGCGTGTGGCTGAAGGCCGAAACGAAGTGATCGGCGGCGGCCTTGCTGGCCGAGTAGGGGCTGCGGGGCGACACCGGCGTCGACTCTTCGAACGCGCCGGTCGCCCCGAGCGAGCCATAGACCTCGTCGGTCGACACCTGGACGAACCGCCGGACGCCGGCGGTTCGCGCCGCCTCGAGCAGGCGCAGCGTCCCCAGGACGTTGGTGTCGAGGAACGGCTCGGCCGAGGAGATGCTGCGATCGACGTGGCTCTCGGCGGCGAAGTTGACGACCGCCTCGACGCGATGCCGCCGGATGAGGTCGGCCATCGCCTCGCCGTCTCGGACGTCAGCCCGTACGAACAGATGCCCGGCGTCCCCCTCGAGATCGCGCAGGTTCTCCAGGTTGCCGGCGTAGGTCAGCGCGTCCACGTTCACCACCAGCGCGCCGGGCCGCCGCCGCCGCGCCAGGCGGACGTAGTGCGACCCGATGAAGCCGGCGCCGCCTGTGACCAGAACGTTCACGACCACGTAGTTTCACAGAAAGGCGAGGAACGCACCACGGCCAAAAAATAGGCGCAGTGTGTTCGATCCGCCGCTTTCTCGTCAAGTCCCCATCCCCGTCGCAATCGATCGTCGCGATGAACGTTCCGCCATTCCCGAGCACGCGTTGCTCAACCACGACATCTCGCAGCCCGCGACTCCGTTGTCGATCGTTCAGGGTTACTCCTGGGAGGTGTGGTACTTTCGCGCGGATGCATGGCCGTGGCACGACGCCGTTACCGGCTGCGAGCATCGTCCTGGAAGATCGGCCCTGCCCCGCTCGCTGCGAACGGCACGACGACCTGCTCTTCTCCGGCCCGGACAGGTTGCACGGCTCCCCCGGGCAATTTGACGTCGTGAGATGCCGCGGCTGCGGCTTGGTGCGGACCAACCCGCGGCCGACGCCGGAGTCGATTGGCGCCTGTTATCCCGAGGAGTACGCCCCGCATTCCGGCGACTCGACCCCCGCGCCAGGCGCCCCCGGCATCGCCGCCTGGCTGACGAAACGGCTGCGCCTGGACGGCACCCGGACGCTCGTCCCGTCGATGGCGCCGGGGCGCGCCCTGGAGATCGGCTGTGCGTCGGGAGCGTTCCTGAGCAAGCTGGCGCGGCGCGGGTGGACCGTCTTTGGAGTCGAGCCCTCTCGGGCCGCCGCCGATCGGGCGCGGAAGCTCGGCTTTCCGGTGCACGTGGGGCCGCTCGAGACGGCGCCGGCGCCCGAGCAACCATTCGATCTCGTGACGGCCTCGCACGCCTTCGAGCACCTGCACGAGCCGCTGGCGGCGTTTGAAAAGCTGCGAGGTTGGTCGGCCCCCGATGCCTGGCTCACCTGTAGCGTGCCCGACTCCAGCTCATCCCTGTTCTCGAAGTTCAAGTCCCACTGGTACGACCTGGATCTCCCGCGGCACCTCTTCCATTTTTCGCCGAAGACGCTGTCGTCGGCGCTGGACCGCTGCGGGTGGCGGGTCGTCAAAGTTCGACGGGTGGCGACGTTGAACGGCGTCGCGGGTACGCTGGGGAACATCTTCGCCGAGCGCGGGTGGCGCAAGCTCGGCGCCTTGCTCTCCGGGTTTCCGACCTCTCCGGCGATCTTTCGAGAGCCTCTGACACCGATCGGCTGGTTGGCGGCGGCGTTCGGGATGTCGGGCCGAATGGTCCTTTGGTCTCGGCGGCGCTGAGGAGAAACGTCGCTGGTTACGCCTTCGACACCATCTCGATGAGCGTCTTGTAGCGGTCTGCGATCACGGTCAGCGAGTACGACGCCCCCACCCGGGCGCGGGCCCGCGCTCCCATCTCTCCCCGGAGGGTGGGGTCTTCGATGAGGCGGCCGAGGGCCCCTTCCCACGCGTCGTCGCTGTCGGGAAGGAAGCCGTCAACCCCGTCGGTGACGACCTCGGCGTTCGCGCCCACCGGCGAAGCCACGCCGGGACGGCCCAAGGCCATGTACTGAAGCAACTTGAACGCGCACTTTCCGCGCTCGTAGCGGCCGTCGGGGAGCGGCATGACGCCGATGTCGATCCGCGCCAGATCCTCGACCTCGGTCTCGGGCCGCCAGCGGACGAACTCCGCGTTCAACGCCGCCAGCGCCCGCGACGGCGGCCGGTCCGACACCACCATGAAACGGGCGCCCGTCTTCTCGAGCGCCCGGGCGATGGCCGGCGCGCGATGGGCGAGCTGGTGGTAGTTGCCGGAGAGCCCGGTCCACCCGACCACCACGTCGCGCCCGCGGCCCGGTCGTGGCGGCGCCGCGTGGAACCGGTCGGTGTCGACGGCCGTCGGCACGATCGTCGTCTTCTCCGGCGCGGCCGCGGCCTCGGCCAGATGGCGGTTACCGGCCACCACGTGATCCGCCAGCGCGACCAGCCGGCGGAACTTCGCGCGCGCCCCCCAGCGCCGCTCGAAGATCGCGTCGTCGAAGTCGAAGATGGTCTTGTGACCGCGGGCCGCCCACCGCTCCAGCGCCAAGATGGGGAGCTCGGTCATCGGCCGCTGAAAGACGAGCACGTCGTCCTGGCGGAGATCGCGAAGTTGCCACAGGCGCGCCAGTGCGGCGAAGGGGACGTAGAGCGAGCGGGGCCGGTTCAACGGCCACGGGAGGCGCGTGTCGCCGTAGACGCTGGGGCGCGCGATCCGGAGATCGCAGGTCACGCCGCGCGCCTCCAGCGCCCGCGCCACGGCGAAGCCGCGCGCGCGCGAGGCCGGGACCCGCTCTCCTTGCAAGAAGAAGACGGCCCTCACGGCGACCGGCCTCCGCTCACCAGTCTTCCCGCACCAGGGCCGCATCGGCGCGATCCCGTTCTTCGGGAAGGTCGACTTCCAACCAACCGTGGCCGCTCACGTCGCGGCAAGCGGGCGGGCGCCCGTCCGCCGAGAGGCGCGCCAGCACCCGCTCGACGTGAACCGCGCGCCCTTCGGCGGCCTGGACCGCCTCGGCCGCCGACCAGTATCGCTCCAGCGACGCGAGCGGCACCTTCGTCATCCCGACGTAGCCGGCGTCGAAGACGGTCAGGGTCTTGGCGATCCGGCGCACCCTCCCTCGCTCGTCGCGCTCGACCTTCATGTCGTCGGCGCCCAGGGTCCGGTCGGTGTCGATGAAGGCGGTCACCTCGGAGACCTCGGCGGCCGCCAACGCCGCGATCGGCGCCCGATAGACGTGATCGACGTTCATCAGCAGGAACTCGCCGGAGACGAGCGCCCGCGCGGCCAGCAGCGACACCAGGTTTCCGTCGCGGAACGCGGGGTTCTCTATCAAGGTGACCGGAAGCTCACGGCGCTCCACCTCCGCGGCGACCTTCTCGAAGCCGAATCCGCCCACCACCACAATCCCGCGCGCGCCCGCGCGCTGGGCGAATCGCACGGCGTGCGCCAGCAGGGGCTCGCCGCCGACCTCGATGAGGGCCTTGGGTAGCTGCGCCGTCAGGGCGCCGAGCCGGCTCCCGAGCCCCGCCGCCAGCAGCACCGCCTGCATCTGCCCGACGCTCTATCGAAAGAGGTGAGGCAGCGCGGCGAACCGCCGGATCACCGGGACCCGCGGGAAACGGAGCGTGAACCGCTCGGGAGAGAACGTCGTCGCCAGCCCGACGAAGGGAACCCCCTCCCGCTCGGCGATCTCGCCGTCGTGCAAGGAGTCGCCGACGAACAGCATCTCCTGCCGATCGACCTCGAAGACCCGCGAGACCGCGTCGAAGTGGGGGCGCCCCTTGGCGAGCCCGCCGCCGAACCCGAGCACCAGATCGAAGTCGAAGGCCGAGGCCCGCGTGAAGGCCTCGACGTTCTCGAGCCCGTTGTTGGACGACACCACCACCCGCACCCCCGCCCGCCGGAGGCTCTCGAGCGCCGAACGGGTCTCGAGCGGCATCTGGATGGCGCCGCAGCGGGCCGGCTTGCGCGACTCGAACGTCTCCGACGCGCCCGGGTTTCGCGGATCGCCCGGGTAGATGTCCTCGAGCTGAGAAGCGAACGGCAACCCGCACGTCGCGAGGTAGAGCTCACGGGCCAGGACGCCGGGGGTGCCGTACACTGCCTCCATGACCTCGGCGGCGATGTCGGCCAGCGTCGGCATGCTGTCGATGAGCGTCCCGTCCAGGTCGCACAGCAGCACCCGTGGCAGCGGCAGCGCGGGGGTGAACGCCGGGCGGGCGACACCCGGCAGCGACCGAGCCATCTCACTGGAGAGCGCGGGAGCGATCGATCCGGACAGGGACATGACCTGCTCGGGAAGCAAGCCTCACGCCGGCAGTCCCGGTAGCCAGCTAAGAAGTTACAATTACATGACTTTCCTGGCCTGTCCGGGGCTCTGACTGTTCAATTCCTGACAGCGCCGATGGTTTCTTTCTGACAGTGACCCACACGAGAAAACGGCCCGCGCTCCTGCCGTTGCGACCGGGAGCCGCCCCGCTGATGGCACCGGTCGTGCACCCGGCCGCGCCCGTAGAAGTTGGTCAGTGGCGTGAACCGTTCTGAAGCGATCTCCTCCGGCGACGCGCGGCACGCGGCCCGCAGCGGCGCCGTCCAGGTCCTGACCATCATCGCCCAGGCCGTCATCGCCGGGACTCAGGTGGTGTTCGCCCGGCTCTATGGCCAGGCGATCTATGGGTCCTATCTGTCGGCCCTGGCCGTTCTCGAGGTCCTGAACCGCGGCGGTGCCGGCGGGGGCGACAAGGCCATGCTCCGGTACGTGGCGGCCGCCCGCGCCACCGAGGACGGCGCCGGCGTGCGCAGCGCGATCGGAACCGGGCTGCGACTCAGCTTCCTGGTCGCGGGGAGCTTCGCGCTCCTGCTCTTCGTGTGCGCGCCCTGGCTGGCGTCGATGTTCGACCGCTCGTCTCTCGCGCCGGCGCTCCGGATCATGGCCCCGCTCCCGCTGCTCGTCGGCGCGCTCTCGATCCTCATCCAGGCCAGCCTGGCGGCGCGGACCACCCGCGCGAACTTCCTGGTCCGAGGTCTCGCCGAGCCGTTGCTCCTGCTGGTCGGCGGCGTGGTCGCCTGGTTGCTCGGCGGCCGCCTGCGGGGGCTGGTCACCGCGCACGTGACGGCGGCGGCGCTCACGCTGGTGCTCGGCGTGTTGGTCGTCCGCCGCGTGCTGCGCGCCGAGGAGACGAGACGGCTCCTGACGGCGCCCTGGATCAAGGGCTACGCGGGGTTCGCGCTCCCGATTGCCGCCTCCGAGATGCTGAACACCGTCGTCCAGCGGGCCGACATCGTCATCCTCACCGCGCTCAAGGGGGTGAAGGCTGCGGCGCTGTACGGGGCCGCGGAGCTCATCACCCGCACGGTCGCCAACATCCGTTACGCATTCGACAGCATCGTCGCCGGGGTGCTGTCCGAGACCCTGCACCTCGGCGAGATGGCGCGGCTCGAGTACAACTTGCGCCTCACCACGCGCTGGGTGGTCAGCGTCGCCGCCCCCATCTCGGTCACGGTGGTCGTCCTGCGCGAGGACCTGCTCGCGCTGCTGTTCGGCGCCAGCTACGGCAGCGCCGCTGCCGTGCTGTTCGCGCTGGCGGCCGGCCATCTCGTCAACGCTGCGCTGGGGCTCACGAACTGGGTCCTGGTGGTGGGGGGATACTCGCGGCTCAGCTTCATCAACAACCTGAGCGCCGCCGCGTTCAACGTCCCGGCCGCGTACTTCCTCATCGAGCGCTTCGGCCTCGTGGGGGCCAGCTACGCCACGTTCCTCAGCACGCTGTTGCTTCAGTCGCTGATCGTGATCGAGGCGGCCGCCGTCAAGAAGGTTCACCCCTTCAGCGCCGGGCTGCTCAAGCCGATCGCGGCGGCGTTGGCGGCCGGGATGGCCGAGACGGCGCTCCGCGCGCCCCTCGCGCACAGCCACGCGCGCATCCCCCTCGTGATCGGCGCCGGGCTCCTCACCTACGCGGCCGTCCTGCTCCTCCTCGGCCTCCCGGCGGAGGAGCGCCGGCTGGTCCAGCGCGGCCTGCGCGCCCTCGGCCGCCCCGCCGAG
Source organism: Polyangia bacterium (assembly GCA_035546895.1). Lineage (GTDB taxonomy): Bacteria > Myxococcota_A > Polyangia > Fen-1088 > Fen-1088 > JADGRB01. Next base: position 1,642 of record DASZVW010000486.1, on the reverse strand, counting down.
TAGCCCGGGGCGCCCCTCAGGCCCCGACCACGATGATGAACTGCCAGTTGGCCGCCTCGATCCCGTAGCCGAAGTCGACCCCCACCAGCGGCACCGCGACCGAACGCAGGAAGAAGCGCAGCCCGAACCCGACGTCGTTGTGGATGGCGTCGCGGTTGAACCCGACCTGGGGGGGGGCCAGGAAGCTGCGCCCGTCGGAGGTGTTGCGCTGGACGTAGCTGCCGTAGGTCGGGCTGACGGCGTTGGGATCGGTCACCGTCGTCCCCTCGGGCGTCTCCCGGAACCAGATCGCCTGCACGTCGTAGAAGCCGAGCGCGCGGAAATCGAGCGAGCTGATGGAGAACAACGGGAAGTGGTACTCGAGCTTACCCCAGAGCTGGGTGTCGCCGCGGAACTGCTGGCCGAGGTAGCCGCGCAGGTTGGTGCCGCCGGCGGTGTTCTCGCTCCAGAACGGCAGGTCGTGGCCGATCACCGCGCCGCCGGCGTAGACCAGGTTGTGCGCGCGGAAGAACTTGATCCCTTGCTCCCAGGAGGCGCCCGCCTTCCAGAAGTTGAAGTCGCCGCCGAAAGCGGAGCCGCCGTAGTCGAAGGCCCCGGTCAGCGCCTCGCCGGTCATCACCGAGAACTCGCGGGCGCGGAAGTCGAAGCTGAGCATCGCCCGGCCGTAGCCGGCGGTCCCCACGTTGGTGGCCGGGACCAGCGACACGCCGGTCACCGGATCGTCGGAGCCGGTGCCGCCGCCGAAGAAGGAGAACTTCTCCAGGTGCCAGGCGACCTGCGTCTTCACCCGCCGCATCCAGGCCACGCCGAACGCCGGCTCGAAGCCGTAGGAGAAGAGCTTGGTCTCGCGGAACTCGACCGGGCTGCCGAGCGAGATCCCGTTGCCGAAGCTGTCGTACTCGGGGATCACCTGCCGCTGCACCACCCCCTGGAGCTGCCAGTACATCCAGGTCCCGAACAGCGAGGGGTCGCGGTAGGCGAGCACCGCGCCCGAGTCGATCTGGGCCAGCCGGGCGCCGATGAGGAGCTGCTTGCCGCGGCCGAACAGGTTGCCGTGGACGAAGATGAGCCCGAGCGACTTGTTGTTCGCCGACCAGGAGGCGGTGGGGACCGGCGCCCAGGGGAACTTGTCCTTGACCGAGATGTTGACCCGCACGCCCGAGCCGTGCGGCTCCCACCAGACGTTGACGTCGGCGAACAGGCCGGTGGTGTTGAGCCGCTCGCGGACCACGTCGAGCGTGTCGGACTCCAGCGTGTCGCCGATGGAGATGCCGGCGATCGAGCGGACGGTCGACTCCTCGGTGCGCTGGTTGTCGAGCACCCGGATGTCGGTGATCTCCTCGCCCACCGCCCAGGCGCGGACGGGCGAAGTCGCAATGCCAATGCCGATCAGCGCGGCGACGAAGGTTCCCCGCGCGGCGGATCGAAGCGAGGCCATGCTGCAAGGATATCGGTGCGGACGCGGTTCGTAAACCCACCCCTCGTGCCCCGCCCGACCGCGGCGAATGGCCTCTCGCGCGACGGTGAAATCCTGGTAACGTTCCTGCACCCGATGGCGCCCCCACCGCACAGTCGGGTGAGCCGCTACCATCGCTGGCTCATCCGAAACTCCGCGAAGGTCCTGATCGCCGTCTTCCTGGTC
>DASZVW010000485.1:0-4682 GCA_035546895.1 Polyangia bacterium | reverse complement strand
GAGGTGGCGGTCTTTGGGGTGGGCGACGCGGCGCCCGACCGGGCGGGCCTCGGCGGCCCCTACGGTCGGGGCGGGTTGCTCCCCGCGCTGCGCTCGGACGCGTCGCACCCGTTGCTCGTCAGCGTGATCCGGCGCTACGATCAGAGGGACGATGGCCCCCAAGATTGAGCTCGCGCAGGTGGACGCGGCGCCGCCGCCCGCCCTGAAGCCGCCGGTCGACCCGGCGACGCTCCGGCACCGCGACCTCCTGGGGGGCGAGTTCTGGCGGCAAATCCCGGCCTACGCCGAGGTCAGCCGTGACGACTTCCTCGATCACAAGTGGCAGGCCAAGCACTCGATCACCAACATCCCCAAGCTGCTGGCCACCGTGTCCGGGCTGGTGTCGGAGGCCTTCGTGGCCGACGCCCAGCGGGGGTTCGAGCGGGCGCCCATGTCGGTGCGCGTCTCGCCCTACCTGTTGTCGCTCATCGACTGGAAGGACCCCTACCAGGATCCGCTGCGCACGCAGTTCATCCCGCTCGGCTCGCGCCTGCTGCCCGATCACCCGCGGCTCGACCTCGACTCGCTGCACGAGCGGGCCGACATGCCGGTCCCGGGGCTCACCCACCGCTACGTCGACAAGGCGCTCTTCCTCGCCCTCGACACCTGCCCGGTCTACTGCCGGTTCTGCACCCGCAGCTACGCGGTCGGCATCGACACCGAGGAGGTCGAGAAGTTCCAGCTCAAGGTCAACGCCGAGCGCTGGGAGCACGCCTTCGCCTATGTCCGCTCGCGCCCCGAGCTGGAGGACATCGTCATCTCGGGGGGCGACGCCTACCAGCTCCGCGCCGAGCAGATCACCCAGATCGGCGAGACGCTGCTCTCGATCGACCACGTCCGGCGGATGCGCTACGCCACCAAGGGGCTGGCGGTGATGCCGCAGAAGATCCTGACCGACGACGCCTGGGTCGACGCCCTGACCCGGGTGGTCGAGCACGGGCGCAAGCTGCACAAGGAGGTGGTGATCCACACCCACTTCAACCACCCGCGCGAGATCACCGAGATCACCAAGGCGGCGATGGACAAGCTGGTCGAGCGCGGGATCACCGTGCGCAACCAGACGGTGCTGCAGCGGCGGGTCAACGACAGCGCCTCGACGATGGCGCTGCTGGTGCGGCGGCTCAGCTACGTCAACGTCCACCCCTACTACGTCTACATGCACGATCTGGTGAAGGGGGTGGAGGACCTGCGGACCACGCTGGCCACCGGCCTGCAGATCGAGAAGGAGATCCGCGGCGCCACCGCGGGCTTCAACACCCCGACCGTGGTGGTCGACGCGCCCGGGGGCGGCGGCAAGCGCGACGCCCACTCGTACGAGCGCTACGACCGCACGACGGGCGTCTCGGTCTACACCGCGCCGGCCGTCCACCCGGGCGTCACCTACTTCTACTTCGACCCCATCGATCTCCTGCCGCCCGAGGGGCAGGCGCGCTGGGCCGATCCCGCCGAGCACGACAAGATGATCGAGGAAGCGCGCGCCGCGGCGGTGGCCCAGCCACACCTCTGACCGCCATGTCCGACGGATGTACCAGCTGCGGCCGCAAGGGGGGCTGCGACGCGCGCAAGCACGAGATGTTCGGCGCCATCGACGACGCGCTGGCGCGGCTCTACCCGACGCGCCGCTGGGACGAGCGCGACGACGCGGCCGGCTTCGGCGCCGGCCTGGGCGCGGGGGAGGGGGACGCGCTGGCGGCGGCGCTGGCCGAGCGCCTCCGCGCGGCGACGCTCTACCGCCCGGGGGCGCCCGACGAGACCTGCGACTACGTCTACGTGCTCTGCCTCGGCCGCACCCCTTGTCTCGTCGAGCTGCGCGAGGCGGCGCTCGACCGCCGCGCGCGCGCGGCGCTGCGCGAGGCGATCGCCGAGGGGCCGCTGACCGAGGTCTACCTGCGGGTGGCGCTGTCGACGCTGGCGCCGTTCGCGGCCGTCCAGGAGGTGGTGCTGACGGCGGCCGCCGATCCCGACGGCGGCGCCGTCCTCCTCACCGAGGCGCCGCGGGCGGGGATCTTCGAGCCGAGCCTGCTGCCGCGCCTGCAGCGGCTGGTCGGCGTGCTGGCCGAGCGGAACATCCGCCACCTCGACTTCGGCGAGATCGTCGAGCCGCCGGCGGGGTTCGATCCCGGGAGCTACCCGGCCGAGTACGGCGGGCTCCCGGGGATCGCCAACTACCTCTTCTACCCGCAGCCGCCGTCGGCGATCGCCACCACCGCGCTCACCTGAGCTTGGCGGCCAGCTGCGGCCCCAGGCCGGCGGCGATCGCCTTGGCCCGCCGCTCCTCGGGCGGGTCGTAGCGGCCGACCGGCGCCGCCGCGACCTCGTCGAGCAGGACCTTGGCCTCGGGCGCCCGATCGCTGTCGAGGTACATGATCGCCAGGTAGACGCGCGCCCGCAGCGCCGCGGGGTTGATGGTCAGCGCGCGCCGCAGGTGATCCTCGGCCAGCCTGCGGTCCCGCTTGGGCCAGGGGAGCTTGTCGAAGAAGCGCCCCCAGGCGGTCTCGACGCCGCCGTTCTCGTAGCCGTCGTTGAGCGCCGCCGCCTTCCCCAGGCGGTCGCGGAACTTCCCCTCGAGGCCGGTCGAGAGCGCCTTGACCACGCCCAGCCCGAGCGCGTAGTTCCCCATGCAGACCGCGGCCCAGTAGTAGCCGGCGACGTCGTTGGGGTTGGCGGCGATGGCGTGCTCGGCGAGGTCCCAGCCGTCCTTCCCCCAGCGCGAGCGCTGGTCGCGCGGCAGTCCCGGATCGTCGCTGGCCCAGAAATAGAAGCGGGCCGCGCGCCAGAGCATCCCGTAGTCGTCGGACGCGCGGGCGAGCCCCGCCTGCACGAGCCGCTGCTCCTCGCCGAACGCCGCCTTGTCGTCGCGCCGCCGGTGCAGCTCGTCGAGGCGCGCCAGCAGAGCCGGCATCGGCAGGCTCGCGGCCGGCGGCGCCGCGCCGGCGTCCCGGACCGCCGGATGCGGACCGCCCCGCATGGCCCCCGCGTCGTGTGTCCCGCCCACGGCGGCGCCGACGACGATCCCGAGCGCGGCGGCGACCGATATGAGGTTCACGCGCGGAGTATATAGGTTATGCTCGCGCCAGCCCCGAGGAGGACGCCGTGCCCGACAAAGTAAACCACCACGCCGAGCTGAAGATCGACGACAAGATTCTGGAAGTTCCCCTGGTGGTCGGGACGGAGGACGAACGGGGCCTCGACATCGGCAAGCTGCGGGCGCAGACCGGCCTGGTGACGCTCGACCCGGCCTACATGAACACGGCGTCGACGAAGAGCGCCATCACCTTCCTCGACGGCGAGCGCGGGATCCTGCGCTACCGCGGCATCCCCATCGACGAGCTGGCCGAGAAGTCGACCTTCGTCGAGGTCTCCTACCTCCTCATCTACGGCCACCTCCCGAACAAGCAGGAACTGGCCAAGTTCTCCGAGCAGCTGACGCGCCACTCGATGATTCACGAGGACATGAAGCGCTTCTACGACGGCTATCCGGGCACCGCGCACCCGATGGCGATCCTCTCGGCGATGGTGCTGACGCTCTCCAGCTTCTACCCCGAGGCGCTGGACGTGAAGAACCGCAGCGAGCAGGAGGCCACCATCGCCCGCCTGCTCTCGAAGATGCGGACCATCGCGGCGTTCTCCTACAAGAAGTCGATCGGGCAGCCGTTCGTCTACCCGAAGAATAACCTCAGCTACTGTGCGAACTTCCTCAACATGATGTTCTCCGTCCCGGCGGAGCCGTACGAGATCGACGAGGAGATCGTCAAGGTCCTCAACCTGCTCCTCATCCTGCACGCCGATCACGAGCAGAACTGCAGCACCTCGACGGTGCGCCAGGTCGGCAGCTCGCAGGCCAACCTCTTCGCCTCCATCTCCGCGGGCATCTGCGCCCTCTGGGGCCCGCTCCACGGCGGCGCCAACGAGGAGGTGCTGTCGATGCTGGAGTCGATCCGCGCCGACGGCAGCGGCCCTCAGAAGTTCGTCGACCTGGCCAAGAAGAAGGACTCGGGATTCCGCCTGATGGGCTTCGGCCACCGCGTCTACAAGAACTACGACCCGCGCGCCAAGATCATCAAGGTCGCCGCCGACAAGGTGATGTCCAAGATGAAGCACCCGGACCCGCTGCTGGAGATCGCCAAGAAGCTGGAGGAGGCCGCGCTCAGCGACTCGTACTTCGTCGAGCGGAAGCTCTACCCGAACGTCGACTTCTACAGCGGCATCATCTACCGGGCGCTGGGGATCCCGACGAACATGTTCACCGTCATGTTCGCCATCGGGCGCACGCCCGGATGGATCGCGCACTGGAAGGAGATGAGCGAGGACGCCTCCACCAAGATCGCGCGCCCGCGCCAGATCTACACCGGCCCCGCGCTCACGCACTACGTCCCCATCGACAAGCGCTGAGATCGCTGCTCGCTGCGCGGGAGGGGCGGGGCCCCTCCCGCGGGCCCACCCCGGTTACTGAGGCGAGCCGCGCGGGCAAAGCCCGCGCTCCCATCGGTAACGCGCTCCCTGCGGTCGCTCTGGCGTCCGGGCCCAAAGGCGGGACCCGTCATCGACTCCGGACGTTGGGCCTCGACGCCTGTCGTAGGAGGTGAGCCTTCGAGGCCTTCGCGAGGTCTTCGAGGCCTTCGTTTAACAGCGTAGCGACGATC
>DASZVW010000484.1:0-2535 GCA_035546895.1 Polyangia bacterium | reverse complement strand
CCTGCCGCGCCCATTCGATCTGGCGGGCACGGTGTATTTCAGTATTTGCAGCGTCAGCCAGGCGCTGTCGCCCACCGATTCGGCGCTCTACGTCGACGACGCGGCGGTCAGCCTGACCCGCGTCCGCCCCGGCGTCGCGCTCTGAATCGCGGCGGAACCAGGCCTCACGAAAGTCGCGGCCACCGCGCGGGGGTCTGCGCAAGCCCCCCGAAGGATCGGGGCGGACCGACGTCTTCGACTCCCGGCGCCTCCACAGCAGCTCTGTATGGTCAGGGCACGCGGGCGAAGAACGCCACGGACGCGCCAACCATCGACAGGGCGACGCCGACGCCGGTCCAGTAGAGCGCACGGGAGGCGCGACGTGCCCGATCGACGATCAGCGCGTACGCGAGGCAAAAGGGGACCAGGACCGGGAAGACATGGCGAAAGTCTTCGTGAAACTCGTTGGGCGCCCGGATGCGGAACGCCAGGAGGAAGAGGAGCATGATGACGACCGCCGAGGCGTACACGCGGTATCTCCGCCACGGCACCTGGCGCAGGGCGATCGCGCCGCCCAGGCAGACGGCCACCATGACGAGCAGGAGCACCTTGATCGCGACGGCCAGCGCCGCGTAGCGCGCGGCCTGGAATTCGTCCCCCAGCGGCAAGACGCCGAACAGGCTCGACTTCGCGAACCGATTCCAGAAGTAGTCGGGCCTGGGGTAGTCGGGCGTCGCGTCCAGGCGGCGGAGGAAGTCCGGCAGATCGAAGAGGACGAAGTGGCTCGGCGTGTCGGCCACGGGCGGCGCGTAGCGTCCGTCGCAAGCGTGACCGAGGACCTCCTGGCACAGCGTGTGCGGGCTCCGCTCCAGGCGCGAGACGACGGCCAGCACGGCGGCCGCGCCCAGGACCACCAGCGCGAGCGCGCTTCGCGCGAGGTCGCGCCGGGACGCCTTCGCCGTGCGGAGGTGCACGAGCGCGAACAGGAACAAGGTCGCCGCCGCGACGTAGCCGGAGGCCTTGGCCAGGATCGCCAGCGCCGAGGCGACCACCGCCAGCCAGAAGTCGCGGGGGGATCGCCGGCTGTCCCACCGGGCGGTGAAGTAGATGGCCGCGAGGATCAGCGGCGCGGCGAGCGCGTCGTTGTGGACGCGCACCGAATTGAGGACGCTGGACGGCCAGAACACCACCAGCGCGGCCGCCAGCCGTTGGGTCGCGGGAGCAACCTCGAAGCTGCGGATGACCAGGAGAGCCAAGACCACGAAGCCGACGAACAAGAGCAACGAGAGCCACTGGAGCCCGCGCTCGACCGGCATCCATCCGCCGGCGAGGACGCTCCTGGACCACGCCGCCCCCAGCGCGTAGTAGAGCGGCGGGTGCCCGCAGGCGAGGCACGCGGACATCGCCGGCAGGCGCAGGTGCTGCGCGATGGCCTGGACGTAGGTGACATGCGACAGCCCGTCGTAGTTGCGCGCCGACACCGAGGTGTACGAGAGGTAGTCCGCATACAGCGCGACGCCCGCGAGCACGATCGCGATGGTGCACCGATCGAATCGCAGGCGCCTCAGGACGTACAGCGCCGCGCCCACGCTGCTCAGGAAGACGATGGCCAGCATGAGGTTCACGACGCGGGGGAGTCCAGGTCGACCGGACTCTTACACGAAACGAGACGAGAGGCGTGCGCGCGCGGTGCGGTCGCGCGAGACCGCTCCTCTTGGCGGTGGCGATGCGGTACGAGCCGAGGCGGTAGCCGGCCGGCTCACCCGCCGCTGGCCGGCCGCTTGTTCCACCCGTGGAAGGGTGAGCGGTCGCCCGCGTCCCAGCGCGCGCGGAGGCCCGGGGCGGCGAGATCCCAGTCGGGGCGGATCTCGCTGCTGACGGCGCGCAGGTCGCTCCAGAGGTCGGCGACCGACGGGCGCCCCCAGAACCAGTAGCCGTTGTACACGCGGTGAACCAGCAGCCGCGGCTTGAGGACCAGCGTGTGCGGGATCATCGGGTCGTGCTCGGGGTCGGTGTACTCCTGGATGTCGAGGTCCTTCTGGACCTTCCGGCCCGGATCCGACAGGAACGTCCACTGGGCGCCGACCGCCGCCCGGAACTCCTGGAGCGTGTGGTGGTCGTCGGTCGCGATCGTCACCACCTGCGTGTAGGCGACGGCGATCCGCGGGTAGAAGGCCGCCAGCTCCTGGTGCTGCTGGTGCTCCTTCGGACAGTAGTGGCCGCGCGCGAGCGTGAGGATCAGCGGGTCGTCCCCCTGCAGCTCGCTGAGCCGGCGCGGCGTCCCCGTGTGATCGGGCAGCTCGTAGTCGGGGAAGGTGCCTCCGGGTGCGATGTCAGGGCGCATGCGCGTGCCTCCTCACCCCTTCCGATAGGTCTGGCGGGAGACGGCGGCAAGGCGTGATCGCCGGCGACGCACCTAGCAGCCCGTGGTGGAAGTCGCTGCGCAAGGACCTGAACGCCTGATCAAGATCGACGGTGGATCCCGGCTCGTGCAGAGTGGATTCATGGCGATGGGCAAGAAGGGCGAGCAGCAGGACGAGCTGTTCGTGCCGTACT
>DASZVW010000483.1:0-1624 GCA_035546895.1 Polyangia bacterium | reverse complement strand
GGGACCGGCGGCGGCGGCGGGGCCGCTTCGAGCGTCCACGTGGTCGGCAACCAGATCTACGACGGCGCCTCGGTGCTCCGCCTCCTGGGCGTCAACCGCCCGGGCGGCGAGTACGCCTGCGTGACCAGCACCAACGTGTGGGATCCCGGCGACGGCTCGGGGAACAACCAGGCGACGATCACCACCATGCTGTCGTGGAAGGTGAACGCCGTCCGCATCCCGCTCAACGAGGACTGCTGGCTCGGCCTCAACGGCGTGAAGACCGGCGGCGCGACCTACCAGGCCGCCGTCCAGACCTGGGTCAACCTGCTGCTCCAGAGTGGCCTCTACCCGATCCTCGACCTGCACTGGACCGAGGACGGGGGCGCCAAGGCGACCGGCCAGCAGCCGATGCCCGACGCCGCCAACGCGCCGACCTTCTGGGGCCAGGTCGCCGCCGCCTACAAGAATTCGCCCAAGGTGATCTTCGATCTCTTCAACGAGCCCTACCCGGACAACAACATGGAGGCGACCGCCGCCTGGACCTGCTGGCGCGACGGCGGCACCTGCCCCGGCATCGGGTACCCGGTGGCCGGCATGCAGTCGATGCTGACCGCCGTGCGCACCGCCGGGGCGACCAACCTGGTGGTGCTGGCCGGGATCGAGTACGCCAACGATCTGTCGCAGTGGATGACGTACAAGCCGACCGATCCGGCCGGCAACATCGCCGCCTCCTGGCACGTCTACCCGAACAGCAACTACACCAGCGGCCACACGCTGATGATGGATGCCGGCGGCGTGGCCGGCATCGCGCCCATCGTGGCCACCGAGATCGGCGGCGTCCTCACCGGCTGCTCGGCGAGCGGCGGCACCGACGACGGCTCGTTCATCACCAGCGTGATGAGCTACCTCGACGGCCTCAGCCAGCCGCAGAGCTACCTCGCCTGGTCCTGGAGCACGGACACCACGCCGGTGCTGCTCGCCAACTACGACGGCACCCCCGCCTGCAGCGGGGCCACCTACAAGGCCCACCTGCTGGCGACGCCCCACTGATCGGGGATATCATGGCGGGATGGCGACCCCCGACGAGGCTTGGGAAGCGGTCTTCGGTGCGCTGGTGCGGCTGCGCGAGCGCTGGCCTTCGACCGAGTGGATGTACGACCGGCGGCTCCGCTGCGTCGCCTCGTCGATCCCGCTGACGGCGGCGGCCGAGGCGCGCGCCGCCTACGCCGAGGCGCTCCCCACCGCCTATACGGCCGAGTCGCTGGCCGGGGCGCCGGCCGCGGTGAAGGCGCTGGCCGAGACCTGCGGGGGGCTGCGGGCCGCGCAGCAGCTCTTCTGGGGCGGCGACGCCGACGGACCGGGGGCCTTCGGGCTCTGGTGGCCGTGGGGCGACGGCACGACGGTCACGCTGCGGATCGGCCTGCACGGGCTCGATCAGCCGAAGGTCCGCTACCCGAAGCTGCGCGACGTGTTCGGGATCCCGCAGGCGCCCGGACCGGCGTAGCCCCCGCGCCGCCGGCGCCTCACCGGAAACCGGAACGCCGCTGTTCGAACACCGGAGAGCGTCGCCGATCCGTGCGCCGCCTGACGGGCGTCGCGCCCTGAGATCATGCCCAGTTCCGCACCTGGCCCCACCCGTGGG
>DASZVW010000482.1:0-17157 GCA_035546895.1 Polyangia bacterium | reverse complement strand
ACCTGACGGTGGCGGAGAACGTGCTGCTGGGCGCCGAGCCGGCGCGCCGGGGCCTGCTCGACCGGGCGGCGATGCGCGCGCGGGCGGCGCGGGCGCTGGCCGAGCTGCAGCACCCGCAGATCCGCCCGGAGGCGGTGGTGGGACGGCTGCCGATCGCCGCCCAGCAGATCGTGGAGATCGCGCGCGCGGTGGCCGTCGGCTGCCGGGTGCTGGTGCTCGACGAGCCGACCAGCAGCCTGGCCCAGGCCGACGCCGAGGCGCTGTTCGCGCTCGTCGGCCGGCTGCGGGCGCAGGGGAACGCCGTCGTCTACATCACCCACTTCATCGAGGAGGCGCAGCGGATCGCCGATCGCTTCACGGTGCTGCGCGACGGCCGGACGGTCGGCGGCGGCGCCATGGCCGGCACCAGCGCGGCGGCGATCGTCGACCTGATGGTCGGCCGCCGCGTGGGCGAGCTCTACCCGCGCGGCGCGCGCACGCGCGGCGAGGCGCTGCTGGAGGTGACGGACCTCCACGGCGCCGGCAAGCCGAAGGGAGCCAGCTTCACGCTCCATCGCGGCGAGGTGCTGGGGATCGCCGGCCTGGTCGGCGCCGGCCGCACCGAGCTCCTGCGCGCGCTGGCCGGCCTCGATCCGATCGTCTCGGGACGCGTGAAGCTCGGCGCCCAGTCGGGGCCCGCCCCGCCCGCCGCCCGCTGGGCGCAGGGGATGGCGCTGGTGAGCGAGAACCGCAAGGAAGAGGGGCTGGCGCTCGGCCTCTCCGTCGCCGACAACCTGACGCTCTCCGCGCTCCCCGCGCTGGTCCGCCCCGCGGCGCGCCGCGCCGCCACCACCCGCTGGCTCGACCGCCTGGGCGTCCGCAGCCAGGGCCCCGAGCAGCCGGTCGGCGAGCTCTCCGGCGGCAACCAGCAGAAGGTCGCCATCGCCCGTCTCCTCCATCACGGGGTCGACGTGCTGCTGCTCGACGAGCCGACCCGCGGCATCGACGTGGCCTCCAAGGCGCAGATCTACGAGCTGATCGACGCGCTGGTCGCCCGCGAGGATCCGCCCAAGGCCGTCATCATCGTCTCCAGCTATCTCCCCGAGCTGCTGGGCGTCTGCGACCGCATCGCGGTGATGTGCCGCGGCCACCTCGGCCCCGCGCGCCCCGCCGTCGAGTGGACGGAGGCGGCGCTGGTCCACGAGGCGGCGCTGGGGAGCGCGAGCGAGGCGGCATGAAGGTGCTCGCCTCGCCGGTGGTCCGCAAGAACCTGGGCGCCGCCGCCGGCCTGCTGGCGGTCTTCATCCTCTTCGCCATCCTGCTCGGCGCCACGCGCGGCCTCGCCTTCGCCGACCCCGACAACCTGGAGACCATCCTCCGCCAGACCACCATCGTGGCGCTGGCCGCGCTGGGCGCCACCGTGGTCATCGTGGCCGGCGGCATCGACCTCTCGGTGGGCGCCATCATCGCGCTCAGCACGGTGGTCATCGCCGGCCTGCTGCGCGCCGGCGCGCCCCCGGCGCTGGCCGCGCTGGGCGGCCTCGGCGCCGGGATCGCCTGCGGCGCGCTCAACGGCCTGCTGATCACGCGCCTCCGGGTGGTCCCCTTCATCGTCACGCTGGGGACGATGCTGCTGGTCCGCGGCGTCGCCAAGGGGCTGGCCCACGACCAGAAGATCGACGCCCCCGCGTCGTGGCTGACGGAGCTGCTGGCGCGGCTGCCCGCCTCGCGCGGCTGGCTGCTGTTCCCGCCCGGGGTCTGGCTGCTGTTTCTCCTCGCGCTGGCGGTCGGCGCGCTGCTGCTCTACACGCGCCTCGGCCGCCACGTCTTCGCGGTCGGCTCCAACGAGCAGGCCGCGCGCCTGTGCGGCATCTCGGTCGCGCGGGTCAAGCTGGCGGTCTACGTCCTGGGCGGCTTCTTCGCCGGCGTGGCCGGCCTGATGCAGTTCTCCCGCCTCACCGTCGGCGACCCCACCGGCGCCAATGGCCTGGAGCTGGACGTCATCGCCGCGGTGGTCATCGGCGGCGGCAGCCTCTCCGGCGGCGAGGGCTCGGTCACCGGCTCGCTGATCGGCGCGCTCATCATGCAGACGCTGCAGTCGGGCTGCTCGCAGATGGGGTGGCCCAACTGGGTGCAGGAGATCGTGACCGGCGCCATCATCGTGGTGGCGGTGGCGCTCGATCGCCTGCGCCACCGCTGAGTCAGCCCGCGAGCGCCGCGAAGTACGCCTTCTGCGCGGGATAGTAGGCGTCGAACTTCGGCGGCGGCCGCCCGTCACGCGCGGCCACCAGCGCGTCTAGGTAGTACTCCCAGCCGGGGCCGAGCTCGCCCACGGCGTGGCGGTTGACGCGGTGGTGAACGAACTCCAGCGTGGTGGCGCCGTCGGACTCGCTGAGGGTCATCGAGAGGAGCTTCTCGCCGTAGGTCCCCTTGGTCCGCACCGCCAGGTGCCGCGGCGGCTCGCAGCGCTCGATGGTGCCGTCGAGCCAGGGCTTCCCTTCCTCGAAGGCCATCTGGATGCGGATCTTCTTCTCCGCGCCCGGGCCGGCGCCGGCGGGCTCCCAGGGGCCGAACCAGCGCGCGGTGCTCTCGGAGCTGGTCACGCTGGTCCAGACGTCGTCGATCGGCGCCCGGAAGGTCCGGGTGAGGACCAGATCGTCGCCGCGCAGGCGGCCGGTCGGCTGTGGGCTCATGCCGTTCTCCTCTTGGTGGTTTGGGTCTCCCGCCGCCGCCGCACGCGGTGGACTTCGGTCTCCAGCGCGTCGAGGCGCCGGCTCCAGACGCCGGGCCCGCGGAGCCGCGCGATGAACGTTTCGAGCGGCGCCAGCGGGTCGAGGACGATCGCGTACTCCCGCTCGCGGCCGCTCACGGTGTGGCGCACCAGCCCCGCCTCGCGCAGCACCCGGAGGTGCCGGCTGACCGCGGGGCGGCTCACGGTGAAGGTCTCCGCAATGGCGCCGGCGGTGCACGGCGCCTCGCGCAGCATCACCAGGATCCGGCGGCGGATCGGATCGGCGAGCGCGCGGGCCACGGCGTCCACGCCGCGATCTGTAACACAACGGTTACGCGTTTTCCAGCGCCCGCCACGGCCTCACGGGCGCCGCAGGAACCGGGCGTAGAAGGCCCCGAACACCAGCACGATCCCGACGTTCACCGCCAGCCGCGCCCAGAACCGGTCCCTGAAGAACGCCACGTCCACGCCGACGATGACGGCCACCATCACGAGCACGTAAAGGACGACGCCGACCTGCCTGCCCATCCCATGAGTCTAGTCATCGACTCTGGGGAGCGTTGATCGCCAGCTGAGCCTCGAAGGCCCGCTGGTAGGCGGGCCGCGCGGTACCGCGGGCGCAATAGGCGGCCAGGCGCGGGACCTCATCCAGCATGCCGGACGGCTTCAACCTGAGCAGCACCGACACCATCATCAGGTCGCCCGCGCTGAAGGCGCCGTCGAGCCACTCGGCGTCGCCCAGGCGGCTGGAGAGGTCGCCCAGCCGGTCGCGAATGCGTTCCTGAACCAGGGGGAGGCGCTCCGCCGACCAGGGCTTGTCGCGCTCCACGATGCGGACGTTCACCAGGTCGAGGATCGGCGGCTCGACGGTGTTGACCGCGGCGAACATCCAGGCGATCGCGCGCGCCCGGGCGTCGGCGTCGGCCGGCAGCAGCCCGGCCTGGCGCTCGGCGAGGTGGAGCACGATGGCCCCCGACTCGAACAGAGTGAGGTCGCCCTCCTCGTAGGTCGGAATCTGGCCGAACGGATTCCGCGCCCGGTGCGCGGGTTCCTTCAGCGCCCGGAACGACACCAGGCGAACGTCATAGGGCTGGCCCACCTCTTCGAGCGCCCACCGCACGCGCACGTCGCGCGACAGCCCCTGGCCGCCGTCGGGCGAGCGTTCGAAGGCGGTGATGGTGATGGTCATCGCAAGACTCCGGGCCGGCATTCTATCTCGGAACGCGGCCATGCCGTCTGCTGGCAAGCGGCTTGCAATTGCTGACCGCCATGTCGATCTCCGGGCGTCTTCGTCTCCGCTGGGCACTGGTCGCCGCGATCGGCTTGGGCGGATGCGCCGAGACCACGGTCACGTACACCCCCCTGAACGCGCCACCTCACGGCCTCACGGCTCGAGCGCCCGAACAGGTTTCGCTCTTCTCGAGCGCCGCGCCCGAGCGCCCCCATGTGGACGTCGGGCTCATCTCGATCGAAGAGGGCGAAATCGAGGAGACGCCCGAGAATTTGATCGCCACCCTCCGTCAGAGCGCCGCCGAAAGGGGCTGCGATGCCCTGCTTCTCGCGCCTCCCAGCGGGACGACCCGGCCCACCGGGTTGGTCGTCCTGGGCACCGGTCCGTACCGGAACGGTGTGTTTCAGGTCTACTCCGCGACGTGCATCGTCTACCAGACGACCGAGTCTGCGGTGCCTCCATCGTCGATGGTGGCCGACCGGCACGGCCCGCCCCGGGGATTTCCTGACGGACGGCGGATCTGCCGGGACAGAAGAGACTTCGACGAGACGCGAAACTGTGTCCTCCGCGCCACGCTTCACTAGGAGAGGTGGCCGCGCGAGAGTGCGGTAGGGTGCGGGGGATGCGCTACGAGAAGAAGGTCGTCGTCGTCACCGGCGGCAGCAAGGGGATCGGCTTCGGCTGCGTGCGGGTCTTCGTCGAGGAGGGGGGCTCGGAGGTCGTCTTCTGCGCGCGCAACGCCGACGAGGGGCAGGCGGTCGCCGCGCACCTCAACGCGCGCGGCCCCGGCCGGGCGCACTTCATCCAGGCCGACGTCAGCAAGGTCGACGAGGTCCGCGCGCTGGTCGACCAGACCGTCGCGCAGCACGGCCGCATCGACTGCCTCATCAACAACGCCGGCTGGCACCCCGGCCACAAACCGATCGACGACTTCAGCGTCCAGGACTTCCGCAACCTCCTGGACCTGAACCTGGTGAGCATCTTCGCCGCCTGCAAGTTCGCCCTCCCCCACCTTCGCAAGACCAAGGGGAACATCATCAACATGTCCAGCCTGGTCGGCGCCATGGGCCAGCTCCACGCCACGACCTACGTCGCGACCAAGGGAGCGATCACCGCCCTGACCAAGGCCCTGGCGGTCGACGAGGCCGAGCACGAGGTGCGCGTGAACTCGGTCTCGCCCGGGAACGTCTACACGCCGCTCTGGCAGGAGGCGATCGACGCCTCGGACGACCCGGCCGCCACGCGCGCGGCGGGCGATGCGGCGCAGCTCCTGGGCCGCATGGGGACGATCGAGGAGGCGGGGCGGCTATGTCTGTATTTAGCGGCCGAGGCGACGTTCACGACGGGCGTCGACCACGTGCTGTCGGGCGGGGCGGAGTTGGGGTACGGGCGGAAGACGAGGCGGGGGTAAGCGCTGTTATCCGAACAACAATTCAGGTCTCCGGTTTCCTAGACCGCTCTTATCGCAACGTGAGCCTTCTATACTCCTCAAATGAAACCGTCGACTGCCCGGCCCCCTGGGCGTAAGAGCGCTGTTTAACATCGTCCGATAGAAGAACCGTGCTCGGATTCATGTAGAAGAAATGCATGAAATCCATGCCGTCATTTCTGCCTGGCGCGTTCATATTGCCCGTTGCCTTGATCGACGCGATGGAAAATGCATCTATAAATGCGTCGATCGTCGAATTGTAAGTATCGTGGATCTCGCCCGGATCCACTACCCCTCCGAGAAGTCTACTTACCTGGCTAGCTACCGCGTAAACGGTAATCGAACGATTCAAGCCTGTGTCTCGTGCCAGATGTTCGCTAAATTTCTTCAGAGACCAAGTTTTCCCTAACGGAGGAGCCGGACGAACTCCCGATCTAATTTCCTCGGCGACCTTCTTTGTATAGGCATCTCCTTTTACTGTATTTGTCACAAACGTTTTCGAGACGCGTTCGTCGTATGCCCCGATTTCTTCAAGCACGCTCTCAGCATTGGCCAAATTTAGCCTACTCTTGAAGTCCTTTAGAGAATTTGAGTCAACCGCACGCTTGCTCATCGCCAGGAGCTTCTTAGGCATATCGTCAATCCGCCTGGCGTTATCGACCACGCTCCGGGTCCGCTCGAAAGCCCCAACCATTAAGAATTCCGGCGGACGCCAATCGATCGATACATGCGCCTCGCTCATATTTCTCATCGCGCTGCGACGACGCAAGAATTCGTCCTCGCCGCTACGGATTCCGCTCAACAGTTCGACAATCGCTAACATCGACGTCCGTAGATTGCGAAGAAGATTGCATCGAACGAGATCGCCTCCAGCCTTCCTGAGCGAACTGGTGTCGATGTAGCAGTCGCCAGGGACTCGAGCCTTAGTTGTCGCCTACGTTTGGCTTGTTTTTCACTCATCTTGGTGGCAGCCCGCGTACTTGCGCTCTGTGCGGCCGCTCGCTCGGAACGCAAATCCCGGCCGGCATCTCGTCCCACGTCCGCCCATCCAACTCGCGCCCGGTCCGGTGCTTCCAACGCCCGCCCCACTGCTTGAAGAAGAATGGCACCCGCGCGGCCACGCACTGCTCGCGTATCTCGCGCACCCACTCAGGCGCCATGGCGCGCGCATGCGGCCCGCTCTCGCCGCCAACGATGACCCAGTCGATTTGGCGAAGGTCAAGCAGCCCCACGGAACCGAGGAGCGGCTCGATGCTCAAGAAACGGACGCGCGCCTCGATCTGTCGTAGGCAATCGATCCGCCAGCGGTAGGCGGCGTTCTCGACGCTGACGCCAAGCCACACATTCTCTGGCACCTTCCGGCGGTTGGTGAACTTCAGGAGCCGGTCGGCGCGCTTGGTCAGGACCTGGAACTGGTGCTGGCCGGCCTCGGACATCACGCGAAAGACGCGCTCGACGAACTCCGTCGGAACGTCCTCGTGGAACAGGTCGGACATGCTGTTGACGAAGATCAACCGCCCCTCGCGCCACTTCAGGGGGAGGTCGAGCGCCGAGGGGACCAGACGGAGATCGAAGCCCTGTTCGAAGGGGTGACCGGGCGTCCCCCGGAACCGCTCGGAGAACCGCTCCGCGTAGCAGTGTTTGCAGCCCGGCGAAATCTTGGTGCACCCGCGAACGGGGTTCCAAGTCGCATGGGTCCACTCGATCGCGCTGCGGTCGCTCACTTGTTTACCCCTGAACAGCCGTATAGTATCATTCCCTGTCAACTATCGTAGCTGGATGAGCGGGAGGTTGGTGTGGCGCCGACGCGGCTGCAGTTCGACAAGATCGGGTACTGGTCGCAGATCAAGCTGGAGATCGTCAAGGACTACGCGAAGGCCTACTCGACCATCCTCGCCAAGCAGCCTAGGATACGGCACGTCTACATCGACGCCTTCGCGGGCGCTGGAATCCACGAATTGAAATCGACCGGCGAGCTCGTCCCGGGAAGCCCGCTGAACGCCCTCAACGTAAAGCCACCGTTCCGAGAACTTCACCTGGTGGATCTCGACGGCGCGAAGGTCGAGAACCTGAGGCAACTCACCGCCGGCCGAAATGACGTATTCATTTACCAGGGAGATACCAACGAGGTGCTGGTGCGCGAGATCTTTCCACGCGTCCGATGGGATGAGTACAAGCGCGGACTCTGCCTCCTCGACCCGTATGGGCTCACCCTCGATTGGAATGTCATCGCGCAGGCCGCGCGGGCGCGATCGATCGAAATCTTCCTCAACTTCCCGATGATGGACATGAACCGAAACGCGCTGTGGTCGGATCCCGCTGGCGTCACCAAAGAAGACCGCCAGCGCATGACCGCTTTCTGGGGCGACGACTCATGGCAGAGGGTTGTCTATAAGGCGCAGCGGACACTGTTCGGCGGGGAAGACCACATCAAGTCGGTTGGAAACCCCGAAGTCGTCGCCGCGTTCCGTGAACGTCTTCAGAATGTCGCTGGATTCGAAGAAGTCCCCGAGCCAATCCCAATGCGGAACAAGAAGAACGCAACCGTGTACTACCTATTCTTCGCGTCCCACAACAAGACCGGCGCGAAAATAGCGAGGCATCTATTGAAGAGATACGCGGCCGCGGCTGTCTGAAAGAGGTCACCATCGAACGTTGCTCGGCCAACGTGAATGGGAGGTGATTCCACTTACTTCCCGAGCCGCTTCCCCAATCCCACCAACCCCTCTCCCATCGGCACCACGTCGATGCGCCCGAACTTGTACCGTTGTTGGCCGCCGTAGAGCAGGCACCCCCGCGCCTCGGGATAGTCGTCGCAGAAGGCGCGGAGCGCCGCGAGGTCGGCCTCCCGGAAGCGGGACGTGCGTTTGACTTCGAAGGCGTGCAGGCCGCGCTCGCCGTAGAGGACGAAGTCGACCTCCTTGCCGTCGCCGGTGCGCCAGAAGAAGAGGTCGTAGCCGAGGTCGTGGTTGGCGTTCTCGGCCCGCAGCGACTCGAGCACCAGCGTCTCGATGGCGGCGCCGTCTATCTCGTCGGCGGCGTCGAGGGGACCGCGCGCGCGGAGCGACCGGTACACCCCCGCATCGAAGAAGTAGAACTTGGGGTGTGAGGTCAGCTTGCGCTTGGCGCGCCGGCTGAACACTGGGAGGCGGACCGCCAGCAGCAGGTCCTCGAGGAGGTCGAAGTGGTTCTCCACCGTCTTGCGGTTGACGCCTGCGTCCTCTGCCACCGAGACGACGTTGAGGACGCTCCCCTGCGAGAAGCTCGCCGCCTCCAGGAACCGGCTGAAAGAGGCGAGGTTGCGGACCAGCGCCTCGTGCTGCACCTCCTCGCGCAGGTAGGTGGCGACGTAGCTCTTCAGGTAGCGCCCCGGATCGGGGGCCGTCCACACCGTGGGGAGCATGCCGAAGCGGATGGCGTGCGCGAGGTCGAAGCGATCGCCGAGCTCCGACGCGGTGAAGGGGTGCATCGTGAGCGTGCGCGCCCGGCCGGCGAGCAGGTTCGCCCCCGAGCGTTTGAGCTTCCGCGCGCTCGAGCCCGTGAGGACGAACCGGAGGCGGCGCTTCTCGAGCAAGCGGTGGACCTCATCGAGCAGCGCCGGCAGCTTTTGAACCTCGTCGATCACCACGACCTGATGGCCATCGGCGGCGGCCATCGCTTCCAGTCGATCGGCGTGCCCAAGTAGCTCGGAATAGGTCGATTCGGCGAGCAGGTCGATCTTGAGCGCCCGCGGCAGCACAGCGTCGACCCAGGTCGACTTTCCCGTTCCGCGCGGGCCCAGCAGGAAGAAGCTGCCGGCAGAAGGCAGCTTCAGCGATCTGGAAATCACATTGCCATTTATATCATGAAAATGGCAACTGCGTTTCCATATCCGTGACGATCCTCCCTCCCGGCGCCATGTGGCCCCCCTCCCCCTTGCGGAGGTCGGCGCGGAGGCTCTACTCTCTCCGGCCCATGCGCGAGGTCATGGGCCGGGCGGTCTACTGGCTGGCGGGGAACGCGCGCAACGCGGGCGCCGGGACCGAGGCGGCGCTGGCCAAGGTCGGCGTCCCCGAAGGCGAGCTGTTGCGGCGCGGCTGCCGCGTCGACTGGGAGCCGTTCGCCGCGTTCCTCACCGAGCTGGAGGTGGCCTGCGGCGGGCCCGACGGGATCGCGCGGGCGCTCGAGCTCGGCTACCCCAAGACGGCGGTCGAGTTCCTGCCCGTGTTCGGGGCCATCGTCTCGCCGCGCGAGGTCTTCCGCTTCACCCATCGGGTGCTCTTCCCGTTTTGCTACCGGGTGGTCGCCTGCAGCGAGCACGACCTCGGCGAGGACCGGTTCCGGGTCGAGTACCGCATCGTCCCGCCGCACGCCGGCTGCCCGGCGTTCTTCCACGCCACCGCCGGGGCGATGCGCTCGACGCCCAGCCTGTTCGGCCTGCCGCCGGCGAAGGTGCGGCTTGAGGCGGGCGAGCGCCAGGCGACGTTCCTCGTCGAGCTGCCGCCGTCGGCCACGCTGCTCGCCCGCGCGCGCCGGTTCGTCTCGCAGCGGTGGCTGCACCGGACCGTCGAGGCGGTCGAGCACGACTGGAGCGAGATGCACCGGCAGATGGAGCTGCTCGAGCGCGAGGCCGAGGCCCGCGGCCGGGCCGAGACGGCGCTGCGGGCGGCGCTCGACGCGCTCTCGGCCACCGCGTTCGTGGTCGGCGCCGACGCCCGGATCTCGGCGCTGGACGTGGCCGGCGAGGCGGCGCTGGCGAACGACGACGGCTCGCTGCGGCGCCGGCTGGTGGAGGCCCAGGCGACGCAGGCGCGGGACGGGCTGCGGGCGCTCCCCCTCCGGGACGAGCGCGGCCACGTGGTCCTGCTCCACGACGGCGCGCGCGCGTTCGCGGGGCGGCTCGAACGCGTCGCCGCCGAGTGGCGCCTCACCCCCAGGCAGCTGGAGGTCGTCGCGCTGGTCGCCCGCGGCTACGCGAACAAGGAGATCGCCGCCTCGCTCGACTGCGCACTCCACACCATCGAGCTGCACGTGACCGAGGTCCTCCGCCGCGCTGGGCTGTCGAGCCGCGCCGCGCTGGTGGCCGAGATCTGGGCGCGACCGCTGGTCGGCTGAGCCCCCCACGCAGGTTCCTCCTATTGTGCCGGCGGCCCATCGCCGCGAGCATCGGGCGCACGATGAACGCTCGCTCCCCTCTGTTCCGCCGCCTCGGCTACTCTCCTTACCTCGCGCTCGGCCTGGCGATGGCCCTTGCGCCGGCCTGCGGCGGCGGTTCGGGCGCAGGTGGTCAAGGGCAGGCGGGCGCGGGGGGCACGGCCGTCGGCGGCCACGGTGGAAGCGCGGGCGCGGCGGCGGGCGCGGCGGGAACCGGGGGTTCGGGGCCGGCGGGCGCGACCGGCGCGGGCGGCGCACCGGGCGGGGGCGGCACGACCGGTTCGGGCGGCGCGGCCGGTGCGGCCGGCGCACCGGCGGGGGTGGGCACGCTGCTCGCGACGCTCAGCAATGGCGCCGCGGCGCTCGCCGTCGACGCGTCACGCGTCTATCTCCTGACCGGCTCGGGCCTCACCACGCAGACGCCGGGGACCGAGATCCGCACCGTTCCGGTCACGGGCGGGAGCGACAGCTCGCTCGTCACCGAGACCGGTAAGCCGATCTCGATCGCCGTGGGCGGCGGGAGCCTGGTCTTCGGCGTGGAGGCCGGGCCGTACGGCGCCGGCAACCCGCACGTCTACGCCGGCGCGGTGGGCGGGAGCGCCGCCCCCTCGTTCACGGACATCCTGCCGTCCGGCTCGGCGGACCGCCTGGGGGCCGGTCTGGTCATCAAGGACGGCACCGTGTTCACGGGCGCGGGGATCACCGTCAGCGGGCCGGAGCACACCGGCATCCTCTCGTTCCCGCTGGCTGGCGGCGCGGCGACGCCGCTGGCGCTGGCGCCCGGCAATACACTCGGCCTCACGAACTATCCCTCGCGCGTGGTCGTGACCGACGCGAACATCTTCTGGATCGGCAACGCCCCGGGGGTATTTCAGGCCGGTCTCACGGCGTCGGACGCGGCCGTCGAGGTTCTCATGCCGGGCTTCTTCTCGCCGACGTCGATCGCGGCGGTCGGCGGCACCCTTTACGCGGAGGCGTTTGCCCCCATGGCCCCCAGGGGCGCCATCGTGGCCATCACCATCGCCACCCGAGCGGTCAGCACGGCCCTGAGCGCGACCGCCTACACCTCCTATCAAGGCGACCTCCTCTTCGACGGCTCTCGGCTGTTCTGGGACGCGCTGGACGCGAGCGGCAACGGAACGCTCCTGTCTTCGACGCCGCCCACCATCAGCGAGCACCCGGAAGTGCCCAGCGTCAACGCCACCTTGGAGGCGCTGGGCCCTGACGGCTACATCTACTTCGTGACGACCAACGAGAACGGCGGCGAGGAGCTCCGGCGCGTGGCGCCGGGCTCCAGCACCGGGGCGGGCGGCGCTGGCGGGAGCGGCGGCGGCGGCATGGCCGGAGCAGCGGGCGGGATCGGCGGCGCGGCGGGCGACTCGGGCGCCGCGGGTGCCGCAGGCGCGGCGGGCCCCTGCGCCGATTGCACCAAGCTCGTCGCCTGCTGCAACGCCGCCTTCCCCTCGAGCGCGAACTGCACCAGCTACCCGGGCCAGGCCACCAACTGCAGCTCGAACCCGTCCGCCTTCGAAGGGACGTGCTCGCAGGAGCTCGGTCAGTTCAAGACCCAGTTCCCGAACGTCTCCGCCTGCCAGTGAGCGCGCGGCCGTCGCGCGCCCTCACCGTCCGACCAGCCGTCTACCCGGCCCGGCCTGTCAGGACCTCACCCGCCGTCGATGCCGGCGTCCGACAGCGTGAACTCTCCCCCGCTCGGCACGAACGAGGCGCAGCAGCCGCCCCGGTTCTGCCCGAACGTGACGGTCGCCGTGGCCACCCGTCCGTCGGCGAGGTGTCCGTGCAGGACGCAGACCGTGCCCTGCGTGGCCGTGTCGTCGGTGACCTGCACCTGCGCCGGACCGCCGTCTCCGGGCCACAGCTTCGCGACGCAGGGGGGATCGGCCGTGACGTCCACCAGCGCGGCGGGGAGGCCGGCGGGCGTGTAGAGGTCGTACCCGGGCGATACGCAGTCGCATTCTCTGGTCCCGCATCCGCCGGCTGCCACAGCGCCCCCGGCGATCATGATCGCGACGATCCACTTGGCCATGATCTCTCCTCGCGTTGCAAGCGGCGGGCCCGCGGGAACCCCGCTCGCGCCGCCACATATCTCGCACGATAGGTGAATCGACGGCGATTCATGACAGAAATGTCAGGTCGCAACTGCCAGAGCGGAATAGGTGGACACGCAGCTCACCTGTCGCCGCGCGCACGCCGACGCGCCGCCACGAGCGCGGCCGGGCCGTCGACCATCTCTCCCCGGTCAGTCTGATCGATCGCCTCCCGTAGCTCGGATTCGATCGCGTCGAATACCGATCACCGGGAATCAACTCGGCAGTCCCGTTCTCCCTGGACCGCGGTCCTGACTAGTTGGCGAGCACGCCGATCCACTGCGGGTACCAGATCTGCCAGGTGCCGGTCAGCGCGGGGGCGGTCAGGCTGGTCGCGGAGCAGCTCGTGCAGCCGACGGAGATGTGGTGGCCCTTCTGCCAGGCGGCGGCGAGCATGGTGGTGTAGGCGTTGAACCCGGGGTCGGTGGCGGGGATGCCCCAGGCGAAGCCGCCGGCCTGGAAGATGGTGTAGATGGTGCCGTTGGATCCCTGGACCGTCTGGAGGTTGCCGACGACGTCCGTGTAGCTCCCCGCGTGCGCCGTCGAGGCGAACGAGAAGAGGGCGATGGCGGCGGCGACGAACGTGAGCTTGGTGGCGCGGATGAACGACTTCATGGCGATCTCCTGGTGGCCGGCCGGCGGCTGCCTCGAACGAAGACGACGCGCGGGCGGGATCGGTGACAGCCTCCGGCCGGTTGGTCGAGGCCCACGCTTCTCTGCTCTCGTCCGCGGGATGTGCGACCGCGCCCGTCCATCCGCACAATTCGCCGGCGGCCCGCACATCGCCACGCGAGGCGCCAAGACGAGCTCCGCGTGACGTTGCCCCCGCGACGGCACCGGGGCTGCCTCAGCCCGGGTCCACCGCGTAGCGCAGGTGAACCACGCCGTGCGCGAGCGCCGCGCTCGAGGCCAGCCGCAACCGCACCTTCCCCGCCAGCCCCGCCGCCTCCGGCACCTCGAACACGCCGGTGACGCCGCGCGCGCCGTCGACGGCGGGCGCCACCAGCAGGCTGACCTCGTCGACGACGCCGGCGGCCATCAGGCTGCCGTTCACGTTGCCGCCCCCTCGACGAGCAGGCGCCTGATGCCGAGCTCGCGGCCCAGCAGCTCGAGCAGCGGGCGCGGGGCCATCGCCTCGTCGGGGGCGACGACGTAGGAGATGCCGTCGCCCGCCAGCTCGGCGAGGTGGGCGTCGGGCACGCCGGGACCGAGCAGCACGACAACGTGGTCGCCGCCGATGTCGGGCTTGGCGAAGTGCAGCTTGCCCGCGCGGTCGAAGGAGACGGCGTAGGTGCCGGCGTCGCGCCGGGCGAAGTGGTGCGGGCGCGCGACCTTCCCGGGGTTCGCCGGCGGGTGCGGCGTCCCCTTGCTCATCTCGCCCATCGTCACGCGCCCGACCAGCCAGGCGTCGCCGGCCAGCCTCGCGTGCACCTCCTCGTACACCTGCGTCCAGGCCTGGCGGTCGCCGTCCGGGCTCGCCGTCCAGCGGCTCGGGTGGATGCGGCCGTCGAGCGAGACCATCATGTGGCAGATGACGTGCGGCTTCATGTCCGTCCGTTGATAGCACGCTCCGCCCGGCGCTATCGTAGGTCCGTGCTCTCGCTGGCGCTCTTCGTCTGGCTCGCCGTGCTGAGCCGCCGCGCTTAGCGCAGCAGGTACTGGATCGTCGTCTCCAGCTTGGTCGGATCGTCGGACCAGTCGCCGTAGATCTCCAGGCTGTGGGCGCCGATGGCGCGCCCGTTGGCGGCGCACCAGGCGTGGACGGCGGCGTGCGCGGCGGGGAGCCCGGCGTAGGGGCCGACGTGCACCGCCACCGCCGCCTCGCCGGCCGGGGTCTCGACGCAGCGGAGCTCGCCCTCGGGCTCGAAGCGGCGGGTCACCTCGACGCCGAAGTCGATCGGCATCCCCGCCTCGGGGCGGGCGACGTGGTGGTAGAGGAAGACGTTGTGCCCGTCGGTGCGCAGGCCGGGGTTCCGGCGCAGGAAGGCCCAGACGAGATCCAGCGCGGGCCGGAAGGCGGTCGGGACGTCGCGCGGAGCGGCCGTGCGCCGGACCGCGGCCAGGAGCCGCGGCGAGAGCCGTTCGAGCCGCACGCCGTCCACGCGGCGAGCGTAGCACCGCGCCCGCCGGCCGTCAGCGGGCCGTCACCGCCACCGAGCCGGCGGTCAACCCCGAGGCACTGGCGCCGACGGTGATGGTCCCCGCCGCGCCGGTCGAGCGGACGATGGCCAGCACCTTGCCGCTGAAGGCGTTGCGGCTGGTCCCCTTGTAGGAGGCGGTGTCGATGGGGTTGCCGTTGTCGACGCCGACCAGCTGGCCGGGGCCGGTGACCGAGAACGTGACCGCGTTGGCCGCGGTCGGCACCTCGACGCCGCTTCCGTCCTTGATGTCGCCGGTGACGAACACCAGGTCGTGGCCGTCGGCGTTGATCGTCGCGCGGTCGGCGGAGAGGGCGATCTTGGCGGCGGCGCCGGCGGTCGCCATCTGGTCGCTGGCCACCACGCTGCCGCCGCGCGTGCAGTCGGCGCGCAGCGTCCCCGAGGCCCAGGGGACGCTCCACTGCGCGTGCAGGGCGCCGCCGCCCATCGACTTCACCCCCTGCGAGGCGCCGTTCAGGAACAGCTCGACGCTGTCGCAGTTGTTGTAGACGTAGACCGTGACCGTGGTGCCCGCGCTCCAGTTCCAGTGCGGCAGGATGTGGACCACCGGCGTCGTCGTCCAGCGGCTCTGGTAGAAGTAGTAGACGTCCTTGGGGAAGCCCGCCGTGTCGATGGCGCCGTAGTACGAGCTCTTCGAGGGGTAGGAGGCGTAGGGGGTCGGCTCGCCGATATAGTCGAACCCCGACCAGATGAACGAGCCGGCCACGAAGGCGCGGCTGGCGTCGTACGTGTACGAGCTCTCGGCGGTGTCGCCGAAGCCGGCCGCCTCGTTGTCGTACGACGAGCACTGCCGGTCGGGGCTCGACTGCGAGGTCGCCTTGGTGATGGTGCTGGCCGGCGTGTGGTAGATGCCGCGGCTGCGGACGGCTGCCGAGGTCTCGGTCCCCAGCAGCTTCCAGGTGGGGTGCGCGGAATGATCGGCGTCCCAGTCGCCCGCGTACGGCGCGTAGTTGTAGCCCTGAACGTCCAGCAGCGCGGCGACGTCGCGGTCGTCCCCCTCGGAGACGTGCGGGCCCCCCATCTTGTTCGAGGCCCAGGTGATGGGGCGCGTGGGGTCCATGGCCAGCACCCAGTTCTTGAGGTTGGTGGCGGTGGCGGTCGTCGAGCCGCTCACCTCGTTGCCGATGCTCCACAGGATCACCGACGGGTGGTTGCGGTCGCGCTTGACCATGTCCTGAATGTCCCGCTGCGCCCAGGTCGCGAAGTAGAGGCCATAGTCGTTGGCCGTCTTGGTGGTCGTCCAGGTGTCGAACGCCTCGTCGAGCACCAGCATGCCGAGCCGGTCGGTGATGTCGAGCAGCTCGGGCGCCGGCGGGTTGTGCGCGGTGCGGATGGCGTTGACGCCCATCGCCTTCAGGATCTGCACCTGGCGCTCGATGGCCCGATAGTTGACGGCGCTGCCGAGCGCGCCGAGGTCGTGGTGCATGTTGACGCCGCGGATCTTCATCGCCTGGCCGTTCAGCGAGAAGCCGCTGGTGGCGCTGAACGCCTCGGTCCGCAGGCCCATGGCGGTCAGGTAGCTGTCGACCACGGCGCCGCCCACCTTCACGTCGACCCGGACCTGGTACAGCGCCGGCGCGCTCGGCGACCAGAGCTGCGGCGAGGCGACGGTCAGGCTCTGCTTGACGGTCGTCGTGGCGCCGGCGGCGACCGCGGTCGCCGCGCTGTCGTTGCTGGCCGCCACCGTGCCGTCGGGCGCCGTGACGGTGGTGGTGACCACCACCGAGGCCGAGGCGGCGGAGAGGTTCTCGACGTCCGAGGAGACCGCCACCGTGGCCGCGCCGCCGCTCACCGTGGGCGCGACGAAGACGCCGTTCCAGGGGACGTGCACCGCGTTCAGCGTGGTCAGCCAGACGTTCCGGTAGATGCCGCTCCCCGAGTAGAAGCGGCTGTTGGGCTGGTTGTTGTTGACCCGCACGGCGACCACGTTGGCGCTGCCGTCGAGCTTCACGTACGGCGTGAGGTCGTACTCGAACGTCGTGTAGCCGTAGGGGCGCGTCCCCAGCGAGGTGCCGTTCACCCAGACCTGGCTGTTCATGTAGACGCCGTCGAAGTCGATCAGGATCCGCTTGCCGCTCGCCGAGGCGTCGAGCGTGAACGACTTGCGGTACCAGCCGACGCCGCCGTCGAGGAAGCCGCCGCCGGCGCCCGCCGGTGAGTTCGAGTTGAAGGCCAGCTCGATGCTCCAGTCGTGCGGCAGGTCGAGGCTGCGCCAGGATGCGTCGTTGAAGGTGGTGGCCTGCGCGCCGGTGACGTCGCCGCGGTTGAACTTCCACCCGGTGTTGAAGTCCTGCCCGCGCAGTCCGTTGTAGACCGCGGTCCGGGGCGCGGCGGTCCCGCCGGCGCCCGAGGCGCCCCCCGCGCCCGTGCCCCCCGCGGCGCCGCTCCCG
>DASZVW010000481.1:0-1976 GCA_035546895.1 Polyangia bacterium | reverse complement strand
CCGCCAGACCGCCCGAGAGCAACGCCACGATCAAGACACTCCGCATCTTCTTAAACATTTTCTAACGATCCTTTCTGAAGAACTTTTTTGACGAAAACCCGTTTGGCCGGTAACCCGTTGCCGCTTTGTAGCACAGCCGTTGCAATCTACAAGTGGCGTCAAAAGATGGGTGTCAAGGACTCCCCTCGCCGGATTTCCTGAAACGTGGATGTCCGGGCCAAAGGCTCCGGGCTCGCTCGTAGAAGGGTTCCGCCACCTCGCGATCGCCATACCGGCGGGCCATGACGTCACCCGCCGCCACCAAAAACGCCGCCCGTCGATCGGCCTCGAACGTGGGGTCGGAAGCCAGGGCGTCAAGGGCGCTGGCCGCTTCTTCCCACCGGCCGTCGACCATCGCCAGCGCCCCCAGGATCTCCAGCGCCTGCCGCCGGGCCGCGTCCGTCCCCCCGTCCGTGAGCGCGAACGCCTCGCGCGCGCGGCGCAGGACCCGCTCGCGCCGCCGCCCCTCCAGCGTCGTCAGGAGGCGCGGCTCGAGGTGCATGCCCGCCCAGCTCTCGGCGACATCCCGGATGCCGGCGTCGGGCGCGTACGAGGGCCCGCGGGTCACGATCTCGCCCAGCTTGCCCACCGCCGAGACGCGCTGGCCGACGTGCAGGTCGGCCAGCGCCGACCGCACCAGCATGGTGGCGCGCACCGCCGGATCGAGGGCCTCGCCGTGGCGATCGAGCAGCGCCTCGGTCGCCTTCCAGGCGTTGTCCCACTGGGCCCGCTCGAAGCAGATCGCCGACAGCCGCTCGAGCGTGGGGCGGAAGCCGCCGTCGCGGGCGTAGGAGCGGGAGTAGAGGGTGAGCGCGCGGTCGACCTCGCCCGCCGCCTCGGCCGCGGCCCCCACCGCGAAGTAGCGGGCGGCGGCGTCGGGGATGGTGGCGCTGCGGGCGGCGAGCTGATCGAGCGCCTCCGCCGCCGCCTGCCAGTTGCCGGCGCCGAGGTTGAAGCGCGACCGCAGATCGAGCACCCGCGGCTCGCCGCCGAGGTGCTTGGCCGCCTCGTCGAGCAGCGCCACGGCGCGCGCCGGGCCGCCCAGCCGATCGCCGTGCAGCACCGCCAGCTCCAGCAGCAGCGCCCCCTTGCGCGCCGGCGAGGTGGTGAGCCCCAGCTCGCTCTCCAGCAGCTTGGCGACCTCGGACCAGTCCCCCTCCTTGGAGGCCAGCGCGCCCAGCGCCGCGATCGGCTCGGCCAGCGTCGGATCGAGCGACATCGCGCGCCGGTAGGCCTCGCGCGCGCCGGCGTCGTCGCCCGCCCGCGCCGCCGCCCGCCCGCGGCCGTAGGAGAGCGCCGCCGCCGACAGCGGCTCGACCCGCACGGCGCGCCGGCCGAGCTCGTCGGCCAGGAAGCGCGCGCGGGCCGGCTCCTCGAACAGCGCCTCCAGCGCGGCGATCGCCTCCATGTCGCGCGGCGCGAGCTCCACCGCGGCGAGCGCGTCCTGCTCGGCGTCCTCGCGGCGCCCCCGCGCCGCCAGCGCCCGCGCGCGATCGAGCAGGGCGCGCGCGCGATCGGCCGCCGACGGCGCCACCGCCGCGCGCGCCGTCTCCACCACCAGCGCCGGATCGCGCCGCACGAACGCCGCCAGCGCCGGCGGATCGGCGAGCGGCGGGAGCGCCGCCGGGCCCGTGGCGCCGAGCTCGGCGTAGAGCCGCAGCGCCTCGTCGGGCTGCCCGAGCCGCCCGCGCCGCAGCTCCGCCAGCCGCCAGAGCAGGGTGGCGCGGCTGGGGGGCCCGTCGCCCGCCGCGGGCGCGGGGCCGACCGCTGGGACCCGGGCCGCCAGCCAGGCCAGCAGGTCGGCGCAACGCTCCCAGTCGCCGGTGGCGACCAGGAACCGCTCGGCGGCGGCCGCGGCGGCGAAGTCGGTCGGATCGACCTCCAGCACCGCCAGCCAGGCGGCGGCCGCCCCCGCGGGGTCGACGCTCTCCGCGCGC
>DASZVW010000480.1:0-5010 GCA_035546895.1 Polyangia bacterium | reverse complement strand
TGCTAGCGTTGAACGCCCGCGATGCTCGATCTCGACGCCTACTTCGCCCGCATCGGCTACGCGGGGCCGCGGGCGCCGACGCTGGAGACGCTGCGCGGGCTGACCGCGGCGCACGCCACCGCGATCCCGTTCGAGAACCTCGACGTGCTCCTGGGGCGCCCGATCGCCCTCGAGCCCGAAGCGCTGTTCGACAAGCTGGTCGCGCGCCGGCGCGGGGGCTACTGCTTCGAGCAGAACGGGCTCCTGCTCCGGGTGCTGGAGGAGCTCGGGTTCTCGGTCCGGCCGCTGAGCGCGCGGGTGCGGATCGACCGCCCGCGCGCCGAGACGCCGCCCCGCACGCACGTCTTCCTGCAGGTTACCCTCGGCGGCCAGCGCTGGCTCACCGACGTCGGCGTGGGGGCGCTGTCGCTCACCGCGCCGGTCCGTTTCGGCGTCGAAGGGGAGCAGGCGACGCCGCACGAGCCGCGCCGCCTGGTCCGCGAGGGGGACCTCTGGTTCCACCAGGCGCGGCTCGGCGTGGTTTGGAGCGACGTCTACGAGTTCACCGGCGAGGAGATGCCGCGCGTCGACCGCGAGGTCGGCAACTGGTTCACCAGCGCCCACCCGGCGTCGCACTTCCGCGGGCGTCTCATGGTGGCGCGCGCGGCGCCGGACGGACGGCGGCTGGCGCTGGTCAACGGCGAGCTCAAGCTGCGCGCCCGCGACGGCCGGGCCGAGACCCGCCCCGTCGGCTCGCCCGAGGCGCTGCTGGAGGTCCTGGCGAGCGAGTTCGGGCTGGTTTTCCCGCCCGAGACCCGCTTCGGTCCCCCCGGCTCCCCCTGGCCCCGGTGAGGGCGAGACGAGGGCGAAAAAGTTGGCGGCCGGCGCGCGCCCCGTGACTATGATAGGCGCCATGTCCGGTCACAATCGGTGGACCAAGATCAAGCACAAGAAAGAGGCCTCCGACTCCAAGAAGTCGAAGATGTGGACCAAGCTCATCAAGGAGCTGACGGTCTCGGCCCGGGTCGGCGGCGGCGACCTGAACGGCAACCCGCGGCTGCGCACGGCGGTGGACAAGGCGCGCGCCCAGAACATGCCGAACGACACCATCGACCGCGCCATCAAGAAGGGGACCGGCGATCTGGAAGGCGTCACCTACGAGGAGTTCAACTACGAGGTGTTCGGCCCCGGGGGCGTCGCGGTGCTGGTCGAGATCATGACCGACAACCGCAACCGGACGGCGGGCGAGGTGCGCAGCATCATCACCCGCCACGGCGGCAACCTGGGGGCCTCGGGCTCGGTCGGCTACATGTTCAAGAAGCAGGGGCTGGTCGTCTACGAAGCGGCGTCGGTCAACGAGGACAAGGTCACCGAGCTGGCCATCGAGCTCGGGGCCGACGACGTGAAGACCGAAGGGGAGTCGCTGATCGTCGTCACCGACCCCAAGAGCTTCGAGGGGGTGCGCGACGGGCTGAAGAAGGGCGGGCTGCCGGAGCCGCTGTCGGCCGAGGTCACCATGGTCCCGCAGGACGTCAAGAGGCTGGTCGGCAAGGAGGCCGAGAGCGCGGTCAAGCTGGTCGCCGCGCTGGAGGACAACGACGACGTGCAGAACGTCTACTCGAACATGGACGTCGACGAGTCCGTGCTGGAGAGCGTCGGCTGAGCGCGCCGTCGGTGCCCGGGCGGACGGCGCTCCGCGCCCCGGCGCGCGCGGCGGTCCGCATCCTGGGCATCGATCCCGGCTCGCTGCGGCTCGGGTACGGGGTGGTGGAGTGCGCGGCGGGCGGCGCCGCGGTCGCCTACGTCGAGTGCGGCGTCATCTCGGCGCCCGCGCGTGACGCGCGTTCGGTGCGCCTGGGCGAGATCGGGCGGGGCCTGCGCGAGCTCATCGCCGAGGTCCGGCCCGACGTGGTGGCGATGGAGGAGGCGTTCTACGGCGTCAACGTCCAGTCGACGCTGGCGCTCGGCGAGGCGCGCGGCGTGGCGCTGTTCGTGGCCGCCGAGCACGGCCTGCCGGTGACCGGCTACCCGCCGGCGACGGTGAAGAAGACGGTGGTCGGCCACGGCCGCGCCAGCAAGGAGCAGATCGGGTTCCTGGTCCGGGCGCTGCTGTCGCTGCGCCGGACGCCCGCGCCCGACGCCGCCGACGCGCTGGCCATCGCCATCTGCCACGCCCGGAGTTTGCCGGTCCTGCGCCGGGTTGGCGGCCGATGATCGCCTTCCTGCGGGGCAAGGTCCTGGAGGCCGACGGCGAGGCGGCGGTGCTCGACGTGGCGGGCGTCGGGTACCAGGTGCTGGTGAGCGCCTCGACGGCCGCGGCGCTCTCGGTGGCCGGCCCGGGCGCCGACACGCAGCTCTGGATCCACGCGCACTTCGTGAAGGATGAGCCGCTGCGGCTCTACGGCTTCGCCGAGGTGGGCGAGCGCGCGCTGTTCGAAACCTTGATCAGCGTCCAGGGGGTCGGCCCGCGCGTCGCCCTGGCCATCCTGGCCGGCATCGAGGCGGGCGAGCTGGTGCGGGCCATCGCCACCGGTGACGTCGCCCGGCTCACCCAGGTCAAGGGGGTGGGGCGCAAGACGGCGGAGCGGCTGGCGCTCGAGCTGCGCGAGAAGATCCTCGACCTGCCGGCCGGGAAGGCGGTGGCCGCCGCCCCCGCGCCGGCGCCCAGCGCGCGGCCGAGCGGCGCCCTGGGCGACGTGTACGGCGCGCTCATCCAGCTCGAGTACAAGCCCGCCGAGATCGAGCCGGTCATCGAGACGCTCGATCCGGCGCGGCCGGTGGCGGATTTGCTGCGCGACGCGCTGGCCGCCCTGAAGAGGAAATAGCGGGGAGAGAGCAGCGGCGATGGCGCGCAAGAAGCACGAGGACGAGCCGGCGGGCGAGGCGCGCGTCTCCGACGCCACGGCGCACGGGCGGGAGGCCGACGACGACGCGGCGCTGCGGCCGCGCAACTTCGCCGAGTTCGTCGGCCAGAAGAAGGTGGCCGAGAACCTGGCCGTGTACGTCCAGGCGGCGCGCAAGCGCGGCGACGCGCTCGACCACGTGCTGCTCTCGGGGCCCCC
This sequence comes from Polyangia bacterium, assembly GCA_035546895.1. GTDB lineage: Bacteria > Myxococcota_A > Polyangia > Fen-1088 > Fen-1088 > JADGRB01. The sequence goes on along the minus strand of DASZVW010000480.1, from coordinate 1,969 downwards.
CGGCCTCGGCAAGACCACGCTGGCCTTTCTCCTCGCGCGCGAGATGGGGACCGAGGTCCACGTGACCTCCGGACCGGCGCTGGAACGCAAGAGCGATCTGGCCGGGATCCTCAGCTCGCTCGAGCGCGGCGACGTCCTCTTCATCGACGAGATCCACCGCTTGCAGCCGGTCGTGGAGGAGAGCCTCTACCCGGCGATGGAGGACTTCCGGATCGAGTTCATCACCGGGACCGGGCCGGGGGCGGGGGCCATCACGTTGCCGCTCAAGCGGTTCACGCTGGTGGGAGCGACCACCCGCACGGGGCAGATCGGCTCGCCGCTGCTGTCGCGGTTCGGGATCGTCGAGACCTTCGCCTTCTACACGCCCGACGAGCTGACGACGATCGTGAAGCGCTCGGCGCGGCTGCTCGAGATCCCCATCGACGACGCGGGGGCCGAGGAGATCGGCCGCCGCGCGCGCGGGACGCCCCGCATCGCCAACCGCCTCTTGCGCCGGATTCGCGACTTCGCCGACGTGCGCGGAGACGGCCGGGTGACGCGCGAGGTGGCCGAGTACGCGCTCGGCCGGCTGGAGGTCGACGCCGCCGGCCTCGACGCCGGCGACCGCCGGATCCTGTCGACGATCGTCAAGCGCTTCGACGGCGGCCCGGTGGGCATCGACTCGCTGGCGGCCTCGCTGGCCGAGGACCGCGACACGCTGGAGTTCGTCTACGAGCCCTACCTGATCCAGGAGGGATTCCTCATCCGCACGCCGCGCGGCCGCCAGATCACCAGGCGCGCCTACGACCACCTGGGGCTGCCGCCGCCGAGTCGGGGCCCCGGCCCGCAGGGCTCGCTGTTTTAGCCGGCGCGCGCTGGACGCGCTCCGGGAGCGGGCGATAATCGTCGGGTGAGCCCGCCCGAGATCCCCGCGGCCGCCGGCGCGGCGCCGGTGTTGGCCCGGGCGCTCGAGCACCAGCGCGCCCGCGCCGGGCGGATGCTGACGCGCGTCCGGCTCGGCGGCGTGGCGGCCATGTTGGCCCTGGTGCTGGGCGTCGCCTACGGCGCCGGGCAGGCCGACTGGCGGGTGATGGTGCCCGTGTTCGCGATCTACGCGCTCGGCGCGGCGTCGCTGGCGGTGGCGGTCCGCCTCTCGGCGCCGGCCGCGGTCTGGGCCGGGTTCGGCGTGGCGGCGCTCGACGTGCCGGTGGTGTTCGTCGCCCAGTGGCTGTCGATCCCGGTGTCGCCGTCGCCCGGCGGCGTGGCCGGGTTCGCGCTGGGGATCTTCGTGCTGCTGGTGCTCCTCTCGACGCTGTCGCTCAGCCGGCGGCAGACCACGCTGGTCGCCGCCGTGTCGGCGCTGGGCGAGGTGCTCCTGCAGCGGGAGGCGGGGATCCGCCCGGGCGCCTGGGGCGCCTCGATCGTGGTGCTCGGCTGCGCGGCGGCCGTCGCCGCCCACCTGGTGGCGCGGGTGCGGGCGCTGGTCGGCCACGTCGCCGACGAGCAGCGCAAGCGCGAGCGGCTGGGGCGCTACTTCTCGCCCGCGGTCGCGGCGCGCCTGCAGGCGGCGCCCGACGGCCAGGTCAGGCCCGACGCGCAGGAGCTGACGGTGCTCTTCTCCGACATCCGCGACTTCACCGCCACCTCGGCGGCGCTGTCGCCGGTCGCGGTGGTCGAGATGCTGAACGAGTACTACGCCCGCATGGTGGCGAAGGTGTTCCAGCACGGCGGCACGCTGGACAAGTTCATGGGCGACGGGATCATGGCCTACTTCGGCGCGCCGATCCCCGATCCCGACCACGCCGCCCACGCCGTCGATTGCGCGCTGGCGATGGTCGCCGAGCTGGAGGCGCTCAACGCCGTCCGGGGCGCGCGCGGCGCCGCGCCGCTCAAGATCGGCGTCGGCCTCCACACCGGCGTCGCCGTGGTGGGCGACATCGGCTCGCCGCTGCACCGGCTCGACTACACGGCGATCGGCGACACGGTGAAC
>DASZVW010000479.1:0-26621 GCA_035546895.1 Polyangia bacterium | reverse complement strand
CAAGACCAGCGCCGTCCAGAGCCTGACCATCGACGGCTTCAAGTTGTTGAGCGCGGCCATTGATTGGACCGCGGGGAGTAATTGACCATGGACCGACTTCGTTTCGCGCTGGGAATCGCGCTGGCGGCGCTGCTGGCGTCGGCCGGGTGCGCCGGGGTCAAGAACAACGCCACCGCGACCGGCGGCAGCACCGGCCACGGCGGCTCGCCCGGGGGCGCCGCGGGCGGCGGCTCGCCGGGGACCGGCGGCGGGGCGGTCACCGGCACGGGCGGCTCGGGCGTGATCACCGGCGCGGGCGGCTCGAGCCCCGACGCCGCCTGCACGCCCAACGTCACCTGCACCCCGCCAGGCGGCGAGTACTGCGGCAAGATCGGCAACGGCTGCCCGGGCGGCTCGGTCGACTGCGGCGCCTGCCCGAGCGATCAGATCTGCGGCGGCCAGGGGATCTGCCTGGGCGGGCCGAGCTGCGTGAAGCTCTCCTGCACCGCCGGGTCGGCCACCTACTGCGGCACGATCGGCGACGGCTGCGGCGGCTCGCTCGCTTGCGGCGCCTGCCCGAGCGGCCAGACCTGCAACGGCGGCGTCTGCGTCGTCGCCGGGTGCGTGCCGGCCACCTGCAACGCCGGCGGCGGCGCGCAGTACTGCGGGACGATCGGCGACGGCTGCGGCGGTTCGCTGGACTGCGGCGCCTGCACCGGGTCGCTCACCTGCGGCGGGGGCGGCATCACCGGCGTCTGCGGCGCCACCACCGCCAACTGCACCCCGGTGAGCTGCACGCCGTCGGGCGGGCAGTACTGCGGCGTGATCGGCAACGGCTGCGGCGGCACCGAGGACTGCGGCGCCTGCGCCGACGGCTCGACCTGCGCGACCAGCGGCGCGCTGGCGCACGTCTGCCCGTCGACCCAGACCACCTGCACCAACCTGCAGTGCAACCTCGACAAGTGCAGCGGCGGCGCCGAGACGACCATCAGCGGCACCGTCTACGACCCGGCGGGGCTGAACCCGCTCTACGACGTGCTGCTCTACGTGCCGAACACGGCGGTCGATCCGATCCCCCAGGGCGTCTCCTGCAACCAGTGCTCCTCGCCGATCTCGGGGACGCCGGTGGCCGCCGGGCTCAGCGACGCCACCGGGCACTTCGTGATCCACAACGCCCCGCACGGCACCAACGTTCCGCTGGTCATCCAGATCGGCAAGTGGCGGCGGCAGGTGACGCTCCCCAAGGTGACCGCCTGCCAGGACAACCCCTTCGACGACCCGCAGACCTTCCGGCTGCCCAAGAAGCAGAGCGAGGGGGACCTGCCGCAGATCGCGATCTCCACCGGCCACGCCGACGCGCTCGACTGCTTCCTGCGCCGGATCGGCATCGACGACTCGGAGTTCACCGCCGACACCGGGACCGGGCGCGTGCACATGTACGTGGGCGGCGCCGGCGTCAGCGGCGACGAGGGGTCGGCCACGCTCGCCTCCGGCGCCGCGCTGTCGCCGTCCTACACCAAGCTGTTCCCCAACTTCAGCCAGATGTCGAAGTACGACCTCATCGTGCTCACCTGCGAGAGCGAGCAGCTCGAGTCCCAGAAGGACCCCTACGTGCTCAACATGAAGCGCTACGCCGATGGCGGCGGCAAGGTCTTCGCCGAGCACCTCCACTCGTACTGGATCCGCAAGGGGCTCCCCCCCTGGCCGGCCACCGGCGATTGGATCGGCGTCGGCGACGACCTGCCGAGCCCGATCACGGAGATGATCGACACCACCTTCCCCAAGGGGGCGGCGCTGGCCGACTGGCTGGTGGCGGTGAAGGCCTCGACGACGCGCGGGCAGATCTCGGTGACGATGGGGCAGAACTCGATCGACAGCGTCACCTCGCCGGCGCAGCAGTGGATCTACACCACCAGCCCGGCCACCACGCAGTACATGACCTTCAACACGCCGATCGAGGCGCCGGCCGCCAACCAGTGCGGGCGCGTCACCTTCACCGACGTGCACGTGGCGACGGGCGACACCTCGCACCCCGACGTCCCCTTCCCGATGGGCTGCCAGCCGACGACCACCATGACGGCGCAGGAGCTGGCGCTGGAGTTCATGTTCTTCGACCTGTCGTCGTGCGTGACCGTCGAGACGGGGACGCCGATGCTGCCGCCCATCCCGCCGCCGGGCGCCGCGCCGACGCCCCCGGGCGCCGCCGTGCCGCCGCCACCGCCACCGCCGCCACCGCCGCCGCCACCGCCGCCGATTATCGTCAACTAACGCGGACCGGGCCGGCCCCGGCCGCCGCCGCTCAGCCGGGTGGCGGCGTCTGCTCGAACGCCGCCGTCAGGCGCGTGACCATCTCCTGGAGCGCGCGATCGAAGTCGGTGCCGCGCTGGGAGGTGTAGACCCGCTGCGTGCCCGGCGCGAGGTCGGCCGACAGCGCTTCCAGCACGAAGGTGCAGGTGTGGCCGCCGCTCTCCGGTGGCCGGAGCCAGACGCCGATCCCCCAGCCGAGCCCGGCGGGCGCTTGGACGGTCATCTGCGGCGCCAGGCTGCCCCGCGGGGGGCTGGGCGGATAAGAGAGATCGGGTCCGCCGAAGTTCACCCGCGGGGTGTAGAAGAGATCGGGGCCGTAGACGTCGTTGAGCCGGACGTAGGCGGCGTCGAAGAACACCTGGTCGGCCGTCACGGCGCAGTCGCGCGCCGTGGCCGGCGTGACGACGCTGAGGCGCAGCGGCTTGGCCTCATAGCAGCCGGCCGTCGCGGCGCCGGCGAGCGCCAGCGCCGCCAGCGCGCCGCGGAGCGTCCGCTGCCGGCCTGGAATCGGTCCCGTGTGGCGTCGGTACTTCAAGCCGCCCGTTCCGTTCACCGCTCATCGTATCACTTCCCGGGGGTGTAGCGACCGAGATCGTGGATGCCGAGCGCCTTCTCCAGGTCGCCGACGTCGCGCAGCGAACCCTCGAAGCCGCCGCCGCCCAGGAGCGCGTGCTCTTGATCCTCGAACTTGTCGCCCAGCTTGTCGAGCTCAGCCTCGGAGAAGAGGGCCCGGTAGGCCGGGAAGAGCTCGGTGTCCTCCCAGGCGGCGTGTGGGGCGTACATGTGGACGAAGCTCTGCATGTCGGCCACCACGGCCCCCCGCGCCGACGGGGCCAGGGCGCCCCCCTTGGTGGCGGCCAGGATCGCCTCGGTCAGCTTGCGCCCGACGGCGTGCTGCGTTCGGAGGATGGTGGTCAGGTCGACCAGCTTGCCGGCGCGCTCGAGCGTCGGGAAGACGAAGTTCTCTTCCAGCTTCTCGTGGTACCCCTCGACGAAGCGGTGGATCACGTTGGCCGCGCCGGCCACCACGGTGGTGACGGCGGGCTCGCCGGCCGGGAGGCGGCGGGCGGCCTCCTCGTAGACGAGCAGCACGCGGCGCAGGACGCCGTGCTCGCGCATCAGGTCCTCGGTGGGCGGGATGTCGGCCGGCTTCTTCGATCCGGTCTTCGCGGCGGCGCGCGCGGTCCTCGCGGCCAGGGCGAGGCCCGTCCCCGCCGTCCCGGTCAGGAACGCCCGCCGGGCGTCGTCGACGTGGCTCATGGTGGCCCGAATATAGGCACTGGTCCCCGCGCCGGCCAACGGCCGCCACCGGACAGCGCCACGAACGATCAGCTCTGAGGGCCGCCCTGCGACCACAGGCGGTAGCCGCCCTTGATCGACTCGGCGTTGGTGCAGGACCGCGCGCCCGTCGGGAGCCTCTTGAGGTGCTTGGCGTTGCCGCCGCCGATCACCAGGTCCTCGGCCTCGAGCGCGGACGCCAGCCGGGCGACCACGTCGGCCACGTCGTGCCGCCACCGCTTCTTGCCCCACTTCTCGAGCCCGCGCAGGCCGACGTAGTCCTCGTAGGTCGCCTTCTTGTACGGCAGGTGGGCGAGCTCCATGGGGACGATGACGCCGTCGGCGATGAGCGCGGTGCCGAGCCCGGTCCCCAGCCCCAGGAACAACATCCGCCCCCCCGCGTAGGCGCCCAGCGCCTGCATGGCGGCGTCGTTGATGATCTTCACCGGCCGCTCGAAGGCGCGGGCGAAGTCGAACCCCACCCAGCCGCGCCCGAGGTTCACCGGCTCGGTGACGATCTTCCCGCGCGAGACGCGCGCCGGGAACCCGATCGACACCGCGTCGTAGCTCCACCCGGCGATGAGATCGCCGACCGCGCGCACCATCCGCCGCGGGGTGAGGCCCGGCCCGGAGGGGAGCTTGCGCCGTGTGCGCTGCCCGCTTGCTTGTAGTTTGACGTGGGTGCCGCCCACGTCGATCACCAGGATCTTCATGGTGTCGCCGGCGCACGAGCATACGGCATCCGGGCGCCGGCGCGGCGGGTCGCGATGCCGGTCAAGATCCCGGGCGAACCGGTCGAAAAGGGCGAGGGAGGCGAAACATGGCGATGTTCGCGAAGAAAGAGAACTGGGAGCAGAAGGTGTCGGCGGAGGTCGGGGGCCCCGCGCTGGTGCCGCTGGCCAAGGCCGCTTCGCCCCGGTACGGGATCGCGGAGACGATCCAGCTGATGCGGGCGCTGCCGGCCGATCAGAACGGCGAGCTGGTGGTGCGCGTCGTGCGCGCCACGCTGGCCTCGCTCGACGTGCGGCTGCCCGACATCATCGAGGACGCCACCCACAAGGAGAAGGCGGTGCGCGACAAGATCGCCGACTTCCACGCCAAGAACGCCGAGCTGGAGAAGCAGCTCGAGGCGCACCGCCAGGAGATCGCGGCGCTGGAGGCCGACCTCAAGGAGACGAGCGAGGTCAAGGCGCGGCTGCAGCAGGCGGAGGCGGCCTCGGCGCCGCCGGCCGAGCCGGCGGCCGACAAGGTGTCGATGCCCACCTGGCTCGGCACGCCGGCGCCGTAGCGCGCGCCGCTCAGGGCGCCAGCGTGAGCGCGCCGGCGTCGAGGGCGACCTCGTAGTAGCCGTGGTCGCTCCAGGCCAGCGGCCGGCCGTCCTGGCTCGGCGTGCCGCCGTCCACCTTCACGCGCAGCACCTTCCCCGGCGGGAAGTGGGGCGGCAGCGTCCAGCGCCAGGTGGTGACCGCGCCGGCGACGACCGGCTTGGCCGCCGACAGGATCTGCTGCCCGCGCCAGTAGGCGGCCACGTCGACCAGCGTCCCGGTCCAGACGTCGGGCAGCGACTTTCCGTGCCGCATCGCCGTGGTTACCTCGGTGGTCGCCACCGGCGCGTACCAGACGGCGTCCGACGGCATCAGCGTGTGGACCAGGAAGATGACCCAGCGGCCGTCCGCGCGCGCGGCGTCGGTCGCCTCGTTCATCCGGGCCGCCGTCTCGCCCGTGGCGACCATGTGCACGGGGAGGTCGTAGGGATCGGTGTGATCGCCGGGGGCGATCGTGCCGCCGGGGACGCCGCGGTTGACGAAGAAGCGCGTCTCGTCGGGGCCGTCGTAGCCGGTGTCGCCGAACGGCGAGGCCGCCGTCCAGACCGCCTTCTGCGGCGTGTGGGTCACGATGTAGCGGGTGGCGCCGTCGATCTCGTCGGCCAGCGTGGCGTCCGGCCGCCCCGAGGTGCAGCCGGTCAGATCGGCGTGGCAGTGGTGGACGCTGTGGTTGCCTATCTCGTGGCCGTCGCGCACGGCGCGCTGCCAGGTGGCGTCGAAGCCGGGCTCGGCGTCGTTGGCGGTGGTCACGTAGAAGGTCATGGGGACGCCGACCGCCGCCAGCTCCGCGTAGTGGGCGAGGTGCGAGGGCTGCGCGTCGTCGAAGGTCCAGCTCACGGCCCCCTTGAAGCCCGCCCAGTCGAGCACGGTCAGGTTCCCGGGCGCGCCCGCCGGCCGCGGCAGCCCGCTCTGCGGGGGGATCGGCAGGCCGGCCGCGTCGCGGGCCGGGGCGGGCGAGGCCGGGGTGTTGGGCGGCGCGGGGGCGACCGCGGCGCTGCCGACGCAGCCGGCGGAGGCCAGGGCGAGTGCGAGGGGGCCGAGAGCGCGCATCGGCGCCGATGCTACCGCTTGCCGGGGCGGATGGTGGCGACGTTCGGGGAATTCGCGCGGCCGTTCGAGCCGACCACCCCCTGCCGGCCGTCGCGCGCCTCGACGTAGTAGTGCAGCACCTTGCCGGCGATCTTGCCGCCCGGGATGATCGCCGTGTACCAGCCCTTCTTCGAGCGCTCCATGGTGCTGACGTTGTAGAGCACGCCGCCCGCGCGGTAGTAGAGCGCGACCACCTTGGCGTCGATGCTGGGGCGGGGGACGCAGTGGACGTAGAGGTCGGTCCCCGAGGGGACCTCGTCGGGGACCGTGCAGGCGATCGGCTCCCGGATGTGCGACGGCAGGTCGGGCCCGTCGACCAGCTTCTCGCGCGCCGTGCGGTCCTGCAGCTCCTTGTTCTTGCGGTCGGCCTCGCGCGCGTCGGCCTCGCGGCGCGCGGCGGCGAGCTTCTCCTTGTCCTCGCGCTCGCGGCGGGCGTCGTCGCGGGCGGCGGCGAGCTGCTTGTCGGCGTCGGCCTTCTGGCGGGCGAGGTCCTGGAGGTTGCGGCGCTCGTCGGCGAGCTGCTTGTCGGCGTCGGCCTTGGCCCGCTCGAGCCGCTCGCGGGCCTCGCGCTCGCGGCGGGCGTCGTCGCGGGCGGCGGCGAGCTGCCTGTCGGCGTCGGCCTTCTGGCCGGCGAGGTCCTGGAGGTTGCGGCGCTCGTCGGCGAGCTGCTTGTCGGTCTCGGACCTGTCGTGAGTGAGCTTGTCGAGCGCCTGCAGGCGCGCCTTGAGCTCGGCGAGCTGGCCGTCGCGCTCCTGCTTGTCGCGCTCGAGATCGTGCACCCGGAGCTTGAGGTCGGCGATCTGCTTGTCGGCCTGCTGCAAGCTCTCGGTCGTCTTGGCGGCGACGGCCAGCGCCTCGACCAGCTTGTCCCGATCGGGATCGCCGCGCGCGGGCGGGGCGGGCTTCGCCGGCTCGGCGGGGCGGGGCTCGGCCTCCGCCTCGCGCGGCGGCGCCTCGGCGGCGGTCTCGCCGGCCCGGTTCTCCGCCTCCTCGAACGCCGCCAGCACCGCCTTGGAGGCCATGGTGGGCGGCACCTGGATGGCGGGGCTGATATCGATCGCCTTGGCGAAGTACTTCACCCCTTGCGGCGTGTCACCGAGCCCGGCGACCTCCAGGACGCCGTAGAGGACGTAGCTCTGGGCGACCAGCTTGTGCTCGCCGAGGCCGCTCTGCTCGGCCAGCTTCACCGCCAGCTTGAGCTCGGTCTCGGTCCTCTCGAACTTGCCGTCGTCGTAGGCGGCGGCCGCCGCCTGATAGTGCGCCTTCACCTTGGCCAGCGCGGCCTTCTGATCGGCGGCGCGGGCGGTCCCCGCCGCGCCCAAGGTGGCGGCGGTCAGCCCGAGGAGGACGAGGCCGAGAACGATCGGGCGCCGCGGCGCGGACGGAGCCCCGGCGACGGCCGGGCGCAGCGAGGGTTGCACTGCAGGTACGTGCATCACATCAACAGTTGCTCGTCGAACTGAAACGGGCTCGCCGAAATGCTAACCTGCCCGGCGTGACGGTGCCGGACTTGATCCGTTTCCTGCGCCGGACCAAGCTGGGGGCCGTCTCGTCGCTGGCGCCCGACGGCGCGCCGCAGTCCGCCGTGGTCGGCGTCGCGATCTCGGAGACCGGCGAGATCGTGTTCGACACGCTGGAGACGACGCGCAAGGCGCGCAACCTGCGCCGCGATCCGCGCGCCGCGCTGGTGGTCTGGGACGGCGAGCGCACGGCTCAGCTCGAGGGCCTGGCCGACGAGCCCGCCGGCGCCGAGCTGGCGCGGCTGCGCGAGGTCTACTTCGCCGTCTACCCCGACGGCCGCGCGCGCCTCGCCTGGCCCGGGATCACGCACTTCCGGATCCGCCCCGCCTGGGCCCGCTACTCGGACTTCGCGGCCGCGCCGGCGCCGCTGGTCGTCGAGCTCGATCTCGCGCGCCCCGGCTAACCTGGCGCGCGCCGTCGGGGTCGACCCCGGCGGAGGTGCCGGAGATGACCAACTTCATTCGTACCGCGATCCTGGGCGTGGCGCTGGCCACGTCGTCGGCGGCGCTGGCCGACGGCGCGCCGCCGCCGAGCGAAGGCCAGCCCGGCCCGTTCGAAAAGGTGCGGCAGGCCTGCCAGGACGACCTCGCCCGCCTCTGCAAGGACGTCAAGCCGGGCGAGGGGCGGCTCCGGGCCTGCCTGCGCGAGCACAAGGACGAGATCTCCGACGGCTGCAAACTGGCGGTCCGCGACGCGCGGGCGCACCATCACCCGCGCCCCGATCGGAACTGAGGCAACGGCGAGGCCGCCGCCCGCATCGAACCCGGATGGAGACCAGCATGGAAGCCCCCTCGACGAACCTCTCCGAGCGCGCGGCGCTCCACGGCCGGCACCCGTCGGACGTGCTGCTCGTCGAGGACGACGATCTGGTCCGCTACGCCGTCCGGCGCCTGCTGGTCGCCGCCCACCGATCGTGCGCGGCGGCGGCGTCGGTCGAGGAGGCGCAGCAGCTGCTGGCCGTTCACGCGCCGTCGCTGGTGCTGACCGACTACAACCTGGCCGGCCGCTGGACCGGGATCGATCTGCTGGCCTGGATGCGCCGCAGCCCGCGCCTCCGCGGGATCCCCGCGGTGCTGATGACCGGCGACGATCCGGAGTCGGTCCGCGACGCGCTGGCGGCGGCCGGCCTGGCGGACGTCGAGGTGGTCGCCAAGCCGTTCGAGCCGCCCGAGCTGATCGCGGCCGTCAGCCGCGCGGCCGGCGGCGCCGCCGAGCACGGATCACCGCCGCCGTCGCCGTGACTGCCAGGCCGGCCGCGCCGGACGGCGGCCGGCCTGTCCCTCGCCCGCCGGCGGGCGTCCCCAGCGCCTGCAGCGCCACGAGCGGCGGGTCGACGCCCGAGGCGTCGGGGTTGGGTCCGCCGACCGCCCAGCCCGGAATCAGGATCCCGTACACGTAGCGTGTCCAGTGGTACGGGTTCACCGACCCGTTTTGGCCGTAGGCGGTGACGAAAAGAGCGATCGAGGCTGTTGCTGCGGCGCGCCCGCGGGGAACCTGAAGGCCTGTCAGAAATCGAACAGCGCCGCCCGATCCCTGACGCCGCGGAATGATTTTTGGCGGCTTGGGCGCTGTGATCGAGAATTGCAAAGGACGGCCATCGCCAACGACGGCCGAAGCGGGAGGCGACGCCATGGGACGGAACGAGACACGCGGTAAGACGATGGTGCAGAGGCGAGCGGCGGGCTGGGCGGCGCTGCTGGCCCTGGCGGGGTGCGGCGGCGTCAGCGGGATCCCGATCGACCAGACGGCCACCCGCATCGCCGACGCGGTCTGCCCCAAGGCCTGGAGCTGCTGCACCGCCGACCAGCTCTCGGGCAACAGCGCCGCCGGCACCGACGTGGCCTCGTGCGAGGCCCAGACCACCTCGAACTATCAGAGCCAGCTCTCGGTGGTGCAGGCCTCGGTCAACCAGAAGCGGGCGACCTACGAGTCGTCGAAGGTCGACGCCTGCCTGGCCACCATCCAGAGCGCCGACTGCGCGACGCTGGACATGACCAACCACCTGGCCGGCGTGCCGGGGTGCGACTCGTTCACCACCCCGCTGGTCCCGCCGGGGGGCGCCTGCTCGCAGGACTACGAGTGCATCGGCGGCTTCTGCGACGTCCCGCAGGACACGACCAACGGCGAGGGGACCTGCACCGCCTTCGTGGCCACCGGGCAGTCGTGCGCGGCGGCCGGCGGGCCGAGCTGCGGGCCGAACGCCGTCTGCGACCCGGAGGGGACGCTCGACGACAGCTCCGACGATCTCTGCGAGCCGGTCTCCGCCGAGGGCGGGGCCTGCGCCGACGACGTCCAGTGCACCACCCTCAACTGCACCTCCAGCGGCGGCGCCGGGATGACCTGCGCGCCGCCCGACTCGACCGCGCCGCCGATGTGCTTCTACGCCAGCGGCTGCTCGGCCGCGGGCGGCCGCCCGGGGGCGGGGACGCTGATCCTGCTGGCGCTCTTCGCCGCGGTGGCGCTCCTGCGCGCAAGCCGCGCGCGCCGCAGCCGCTGATCGCGGCGCCGGCCGGCGGGCGCTTCGGGTATGCTCACGCCATGCCCGACGCCGCCGATCGCGACGCCCAGCCCCAGCCGGCCCCGCCGGCCTGCGCCATCGACCCCGACACCGAGTGCCCGGTCTGCGCCGCCCGCGGCCAGCGGGTCAAGATGCTCCCGGTCAAGGCCCACTACCAGTGCCCGGAGTGCCGCTACTTCGACTCCTGCTGCATGTAAAAAAAATATCGACCCCGTGTCGATCGGGCGACCCCAGGTTCGTCGTCCAGGTGAGGGCGGAACAAAGGCCCTCGCCAAACGAGGAGATAGACCATGCGCTACATGATGATCGTCAAGGGGAACAAGCAGTCCGAGTCCGGGGTGCTGCCGACCGAGCAGGACCTGGCGTCGATGGGGAAGTACAACGAGGAGCTGCAGAAGGCGGGGGTGCTGCTCGACCTCTCGGGCCTGAAGCCGACCTCGGCCGGGTCCAAGGTCCGGTTCTCGGCCGGCAAGCGCACGGTGCTCGACGGGCCGTTCGCGGAGGCCAAGGAGGTCATCGCCGGCTACTGGATCATCCAGGTGAAGTCCAAGGAAGAGGCGATCGAGTGGGCCAAGCGGGTCCCCTTCGAGGACGGCGAGGTCGAGCTGCGCCCGTTCTACGAGCTGGAGGACTTCGCCCCCGGCGCCGCGGTCGAGGCGGCCAAGGAGCTGGGGAAGAAGCTGCCGGCCGGCAGCAGCTCGAAACGGTAGCCGGCGGGACGCCGGGCGTGACGACGACCGCGGACGACATCCGGCGCCGGATCGAGGCGCTGTGGCGGATCGAGGCGCCGAAGCTCCACGCGAGCCTCGCGCGCCTCACCCGCGACGTCGGCCTGGCCGAGGAGCTGGCCCAGGAGGCGCTGGTGGCGGCGCTCGAGCGCTGGCCGGCGTCGGGCGTCCCGGACAACCCGGGCGCCTGGCTGATGACCACCGCCAAGAACCGCGCGCTCGACGAGCTCCGGCGGGCGAAGCTGCTCCGGCGCAAGCACCAGGAGCTGGGGCGCGACCTGGACGAGGCGGGCGAGGCGCGGGCGGAGGCGCACGAGGCGCGGCTCGAGCGGGAGCTCGACGACGACGTGGGCGACGATCTCCTGCGCCTCATCTTCACCGCCTGCCACCCGGTGCTGACGCCCGACGCCCGGGTGACGCTGACGCTGCGGCTGCTCGGGGGGTTGACGACGGCGGAGATCGCCCGCGCTTTTCTCGCGCCCGAGCCGACCATCGCCCAGCGGATCGTGCGCGCCAAGAAGGCGCTCGCCGACGCGGGGGTGCCGTTCGAGGTCCCGCGCGGCGCCGAGCGGGCGGAGCGGCTCGCCTCGGTGCTGGAGGTCATCTACCTGATCTTCAACGAGGGCTACGCCGCGACGGCCGGCGACGACTGGATGCGCCCCGAGCTGTGCGAGGACGCCCTGCGCCTCGGCCGCGTGCTGGCCGGGCTGGCCCCCGAGGAGCCCGAGGTGCACGGCCTGGTGGCGCTGATGGAGATCCAGGCCTCGCGCGCCCGCGCCCGCACCACGCCCGCGGGCGAGCCGATCCTGCTCCTGGATCAGGACCGCGCGCGCTGGGACCAGCTCTTGATCCGGCGCGGCCTGGCGGCGCTGGAGCAGGCCGAGGCGCTGGGCGGCGCGCGCGGACCCTACGCGCTGCAGGCCGCGCTCGCCGCCTGCCACGCCCGGGCGCGGCGCCCCGAGGAGACCGACTGGGCCCGCATCGCCGGCCTCTACGGCGCGCTGGCCGAGATTGCGCCCTCGCCGATCGTCGACCTGAACCGGGCCATCGCGCTGGGGATGCTGTTCGGCCCCGAGGCCGGCCTCAAGATCGTCGACGCGCTGGCGGCCGATGGGGCGCTCGCCGGCTACCACCTCCTCCCCAGCGTGCGCGCCGACTTCCTCACCAAGCTCGGGCGCCTCGACGAGGCGCGCGCCGAGTGGGCGCGGGCCGCCGGCCTCACCCAGAACGCGCGCGAGCGGGCGCTGCTGCTGGCCCGCGCCGAGGCGTGCGGGAGATCGCCGACTACCGCAGCGTCTTGAGGAGCGCTGGGATGTCGGTCGTCGCGATGCTCCAGATCTCGGCGACGCCGATCTTCCAGTAGTGATGGACGACGAGGTCGCGCAGCCGTCCGATGTCCCGCCAAGCGACGCCGGGGTACTTGTCCTTGACCTTGGCGGAGAGGTTCTTCGCGGCCTCGCCCACGATCCCGAGCTGTCGGATGACGCCGTCTTGCAGGAGTCGGCTCGCCACGAAGTCGACCAGGGTCTTCCCTTTCAGGTAGTCGATGATGACCGCGCACGACTCTCGAACGTCGTCGAGGTAGGCGAGATCCTTGTTCGGCCGGGTCAACGCGGCCGCTCGTACAGGAGACGGGCGCTCGACAGGATCGACGCGCGCCGGTGCCGGTTCGTCTGAGGTGACTCGACGGCGCCCTTGGTGAGCAGGTCGACCTTCCGCCCGAACATTGCCTCCAGCTCGTCGAGCATCCGACAGGTCTCGTGGAAGCTCGGCGAGCGGCCGGCGGTGTCGATCAGCACGTCGACGTCGCTCTGCGCCCCGAAATCGTCACGCAGGATCGAGCCAAACAGCGAGAAGGCGTCGACCTGGTGGCGTTTGCAGAACGCGGCGATGGCGTCGAGATCGATGAGGGGCTTGCGCCGCGTCTGCCGAGCGGATGGCGCCGGTCCGAGCACGGCGACCGGCCGTCCGAAGCGGAGCACCTCAAGGGGCGTTCCCCGCCGCTCGACCTCGTCGAGCTGCTGGTAGAGCTGCCGCCGGAGCTCAGTCGCCTTCAGGCTCCTCATCATGAAAGCGTACGTTTTCTGGGATACGTGAGCCACACAAAACGTACGCTCTGCGCACCTACAGGTCGAGCTCGACGAAGCGAGCACGTGCCGTGGCGCCTGAGACCACCACCTCCGCCACCGCGATCGGCAGCTTGAAGCGTCGGGGCCCCGCGCTGCCCGGATTCAGATAGAGCACGCCGTCTCTCTCGTCGACCGAGGGCTTGTGGGAGTGGCCCGACACCACGACGCGAAGCCCCGCCGCCCGTGGATCCAGGTCCAGCCCGGCGAGGTCGTGAATGACGTAGATGGACACGCCCTCGACCTGGAGAACCTCTGTTTCAGAGATCGTTTGCGCCCATGCGCCCCGGTCGTTGTTCCCGCGCACGGCGGTGATCGGCGCGATCGCGGCGAGCTCCCTCAGGATGCCGGCATCGCCGATGTCGCCCGCGTGGACGATGAAGTTGCTCCCCCGCAGGAACGCCACCGCCTCGGGCCTGAGGAGCCCGTGGGTATCGGAGATCACCCCGACGCGCGTCATACCCAGTTTTCTACCGCCAGCCCCGGGACCTTCGAAAAGTGTCGGACGTTGTTCGTCACCAACGTGCATCGGAGGGCCACGGCATGCGCGGCGATCAGGACGTCGAACTCTCCGATCGGTGTCCCGCGTTCGGCGAGGAGGCTGCCGATTCGTCCGAACTCGGCGGCGGCCGCCGCGTCGAAGGGCGCGACCTCGACGGTGGCGGCGAAGGTATCGATGAGGCCGTGAAGCTTGCGCGAGCTCTTGCGATCGGCGCCGTATCGGAGCTCGGCCAGGGTGATCGCGCTGATACCGACGTCGGACGGTCGTGCCGCTCGCAGACGTGTACCCACGTCGCCGTGGCCGCGCAACGCGAAGCTCACGCTGTCCGTGTCGAGGAGGTATTTCACGAGCGCTCGAAAGGATTCTTCCGGGACCCGATGGCGCGCGCGGGGGGCCTCGAGATCTCGCTCTTCCAGGCGCCCAGGCAGGCGAGAAACTCGGGCGGCCACTCGTCGGCCGGCTCGAGGATGACCTGTCGCCCGTGCCGCTTGACGATCACCTCCTCCAGGTCCTCTCTGAATCGGAACGATTTCGGGAGCCGCACGGCCTGGCTGCCGCCGTTCTGGAAGATCTTTGCCCGCTCCGACATGTGGATAGTATATACCTGTGTATATACTCAACAAGCGTGGCGGGTGCCTACACGTACCGCACCCAGCCCGTCCGGTGCGCCGCCTTGTACGCGCGGTACCAGCGACAGAGCGGGTAGAGCACCGCGATCACCGCCGCGGCGCCCAGGTAGGCGGCGGCGACGCCGAACTTCTTCTCGACGCCGAAGAGGCGCGCGCTCTGCACCAGGAGCGGGAAGTGGAGCAGGTAGAAGAACATCGGGACCTGGCCGAGGACCATGAAGAGGCTGTCGGGGCTCGGCGTGCGGCGGGCGGCCAGGCGGAACATGCCGGCCAGGATCAGCGCCATCAGGCCGAGCTCCAGCGCGTCGTAGGTCACCGAGGGCGGGTACTTGCTGACGTGCAGCCACTGCAGGGGCGCCCAGCCGTCGCGCGGCAGGAACATGTTGCCGTAGCCGTTGCGCGCGCGCAGGAGGGCGAACAGCGCCAGGGCGGCGGCGCCGGCGAGCGCCAGGTCGCGGGCGGCCGTCTCGCGCGCCGCGGGCGTCCGGACCAGCCGCCGGCCCCACGACCAGCCGAGCAGCAGGATCGCCAGCCAGTGGACGGTCGGGTAGGCGATGATGAGGCGCCCCTGCGCGCCGCCGGTGAGGAGGAGCTGCACCGGCAGCGACCTCGGCGGGCCGCCGCGCGTCGCCAGCCCGACGAAGAGCTCGCTGGTGGCGATCAGCGCCAGCGCCACCGGCGGCGCGGCGCGATCGGGCAGCCGCCGCAGGAGCGCCATCAGCATGTACGCCGAGCCGATCCCGTACAGCACCTGGAAGATGAAGCGGCCGTGGCCCATCACGGTCAGCGAGATCCAGAGCTCGAACGCCGCGATGATGAAGCCGCGCACCAGGATGTAGCGGTCGATCGCCCAGGGGGACGTCCGGGCGCCGCTCGCCTCCTGGCGTGACACCGTGAAGGCCAGGCTGGTGCCGGCCAGGAACAGGAACGTCGGGGCGCAGAGGTGCGTGATCCAGCGGGTCAGGAACTGCGCGGCGGGCAGCGGCGTGCCGGCGTGCCACATGGTCGCCGCGTCGGTGAAGAAGCGGCCGCCGTTGAAGGCGTCGGAGCTGTGGTCGATGGCCATCAGGACCATCACCAGGCCGCGCATCCAGTCGAGCGCCGGCAACCGCGAGGCGGCGCGGGCGCGGGCGGCGTCGGCCACCGGCGGCAGGGAGACGGCCGCGGCGGTCATGGCTTCTTCTCGGGCGGCGGGGGCGGCGACGCGGGCCAGCGGGTCGGGCGGTCGGCGACCACGTAGGCCATCATTGGTCTTGCTGTCTTGTGCGCTCTGCTAGAGTGCCGAAGTGGGCAAGACATCGGCGGACCATCCCCGATCCGAGCGTCGCCGTCCAGCCGCTGCACCTGCCCGCGGCGCGCGTATCCGACCTGAAACCGGCGCGCGAAGCCACGCCGGAGCCACGGGGTGGGGCCGTAGGTTTCGGGACGAGGAGAAGCTGCGGGCGGCGGTCTCGGAGCGGGCCGCGCTCGAATGGCGGGCGGCCGCCGGGCGCGACATGGACGACCACGATCGGGCGACCTTCGCCGACCACGAGCCGCCGCCTCATGAGCGCCGCGCCGATAAGGTGAGCGCGCAGCTACTGTCCGCCCTCCAGGCGGTCGCCGCTTTCGCGGCCGACTACCAGCGAGAGCACAGCAATCAAACGGTGGTAGCCGTCGGTTCCGGCGGGGCGCGGCTACCAGTTGGGCAGACCTGGCAAACGCGCCAGCTCCTGCGCGTAGTCGAGGAACACCTGCCCGATCTCGATCCCCGCGTCCAGGACACGGAGCGCAACGTCAGACTGGTCGGGGATCGCCCGCGTCCGCGCCGGCCCGGATGGTTCAGCTTTCTCGAACCGGGGCCCGGCGGATGGCTTGTAAAGCGGCGGGGGCGCGTCGTGTCGCTGATGAGCGATCAGGTGGGGTATTGGAAGCGGTTCGGCCTATCCGGGCCCGCGAACCGGCGGACGATGGCGTGCGCGTCGCTGCTGCTCGGCTCCTGGCCGAAGTTGGACGGCGATAGGCTCCGCAGACTCGGTTACACCGTCGCCGAGGTTTTCGAGCTCGAGGAGAACGCTATCCGCGCGCAGGGACCCGCCCTGGTCCGCTTGACCGCGCGCCGAGAGAAGAAAACACCCGCAATCGGCTGATTCGTCGAGGTTACGGTCTCGCCCGTTGCATCCGCGTGAGCCAATCATTGGCTCAAGATGGACGCACGAGAGTCGAGGCAGCTCGCCGCGCACGAACGGCGGCGCCTGGCGCTGGATGCCGAGGTCGCTGAGGAGACGCTCCGCCGCTACCTGCGCGGCGACCCGATCCGTGGCCTGAGCAGGGCTCGCATCGAGCGGGCGCTCCGGGCGAAGGGGCTCGACGTCGCACCGCCGGAGGCGCGTCGATGATCGAGCAGGCAATCGCCGAGGCCGTCGAGCGGGCCCTCGCCGCCGCCGAGAAGCGGATCGTCGATGCCGTCGTCGCCGAGATGGCGCGCCGCTGGCCGGAGCCGGACGGGTGGCACACGCGGGCCGAGCTCGCTGAGCAGCTCGACGTCAGCGTCGACACGGTCGACAGGCGGATCGCGGCCGGTGACTCGACGATCGAGGTGCAGAAGATCGGCCGCGCTGTGCGGTGCCGGTTGCGGCCGCGGCCCACGGAGGCGGAGATCGCTCGGCTGGCAGCGGAGGCGCGCGCGGGATGAGTCTGGCCGTCGTCGGCGACAACGACGTCGCGCGCACGCCTCCGCACAACATCGAGGCCGAGAAGTCGGTGCTGGGCGCGATCTTCATCAAGCCGGCCGCCCTCGACGAAGTGTCTGGCGATCTGCAGGTCGACGACTTCTTCCTGCCGGCCCACCGCGAGATCTACGAGACGATGCGCGAGCTCGTCGACCGCGGCCACCCCATCGACTACGTGGCGGTGGCCGACCAACTGAGCGCGCGCGGCGTGCTGTCGAAGCTCGAGGGCGGCGAGTCGTACCTCCTGGCGCTGGCCAACGCCGTGCCGACGGCGGAGAACGCGCAGCACTACGCGCGGCTCGTGCGCGAGAAGGCCGGGCGTCGCCGTGCGATCGCGCTGGCGGCGGAGCTCTCCAGTCGCGCCTACGGCACCGACGACCTGGCCGAGGTCCTCGAGGAAGGGCGGGCCAGGCTCGCCGACCTGGCCACAGCCGCAGCGCCGCGCGTACCGATGCTGGCGGCATGTGCTGTCACCGTAACCGACGAGTGGTTGACCGAATCGTTGTCGCCGCACGAACACCTCCTCACCGATGTTCGGACCGGCCTGGGGGCGCTAGACAAGACGGGCACGTGGCTGTTCGCCGGCGCGGGCGGCGCGGGCAAGAGCTACGCGACGGTCGACCTCGCGTTGGCGGTCGCCACGGGCCGCGCGTGGTACTGCCTGGCGACGTCCGGGCGGCCCGGTCGCGTGCTGATGCTGGTCGCGGAGGACGTAGCCGACGACGTCCGGCGCCGCATGAAGCGGGTCGCTGACCGTCGATATCTCGACGCCAGCGTCCAGAACCGGATAGTGGTCTTGCCGCTGCGCGGACAGTCGCTCGCGTTCGTGAACCGGGAACAGTTCACCGGGAACTACATCCCAGGCGCCGGCCTCCGCGATGTGATCGCCTTCGTCGAAGCTGAGCGCGAGGCCGCCGGCGCGCCGTTCGCGTTGGTGATCCTTGACCCGCTGGCGCGGCTCGCGGGCGTCTCGCTCGACAAGGACTCCGCGGCCGCCACCGCGATCATCGACGCGTGCGACCGCCTCTCGGATGCGGCCGGCGGATTGGTGCTGGTGGCGGCCCACACGAACAAGGTCTCCCGTTCCGCCGAAAAGCGCGTGGCCGAAAGTGCGGACGTGCGCGGATCAACGGGCCTGATCGACGGGGCGCGCGGTGTTCTCCAGTTGATGCCCGAGGTCGAGGCCGACACCAAGGAGCCGACCGGGCGATCGATCTTGTCGATCACCAAGGCGAACCACGTCGCGCGGTGGGCTGACATCGTCCTGTTGCGCGGCGACAGCGGGGTGCTCGAACCGCTTGACGAAGTCGATCGGGCCATCTGGGAGGCCGAGCGCAAGAAGCCGGCAGCCGACGGGAAGCAGGCCGCACGGGAGGCCAGGGCGCTCGCGCAGATCGCTGCGGACGCGCTGGTTGTGCGCCAGGTCATGGCGGACGGCTACACGGGCAGGCTCCGCACGGCGGTGCAGGCCAGAATCGGTTGCGGGCAGCCGCGGGCGGACCTCGCGATCGCTCGCGTCAAGGATGAGGACTCTCGTGTCCTGGTGTCCCGTGGTGTCTTGGCGGGGACACCGCAGGACACGCAGGACACGGCGGCCGGGTCGGTGTCTCCGCAAAGTGGTGAGAGAGATATCCCCCCATACCCCCCTGGTGCCCGGGACACCGGGACACCGGCGGTGGCCGGTGCTCCCGTGTCTTTGGGGACACCGCAGGACACCGAGGACACCGGGACACCGGCAGTGTGCCGGGAGCCGGGCGAGGACGACACGGAGGTGCAGCAGTCTTGAGCCAGGACGAGCAGGACCCTCACAGCAAGCCACGAACAGGCGGACGCTTCGCGCCCGGCGTGTCGGGCAACCCGGCGGGCCGCCCGCGCGCCGCAAAGGGCTTCACCGCGCGCGCCAAGGAACTCTCGCTCGACGTGCTGGAGAACATGGCGAAGATCGCGATCACCGGTCGCGGCGCCGCCGCGGTGGCAGCCGGCGCACTGGTCTTGAGCTACGCGGAGGGCAAGCCGGCGCAGACGGTAAACCTGAACGCCACGCGCGGCCCCGATGCTCTCGCTGGGTCACCGGACGCCGCGCGCGCGAAGATCGAGGCTCTCATCGCCGCAGCGGAGGAGGCGACGAGCCCCAAGGTTGTTGCCCTTCTGCCGACCGCACCCGTGGGCACCAATGATGACGTGGCCTTGCAGAGCGCGGCGGGAGCGGACTCGGACGGTCGTGGCTCCGGCGTGGCTTCGCCGACGGAGAACGGCGCCGACGGAGGCGCGCCATGATCCGACGCTACTCACTCGGCGCCATCAACGGCCTGCCCGCTGAACTCCGGGTCGCCGAAGCCTACGGCCTGGTCGTGGTCGCCCTCCACCGCGCCGACCGCTGCGCGAGCGGTCCGCTGGCGATCCCTGTCGCCGCGCTCGACACGCTCCGCTCCGCGCTGGGCGACGTTGCCGGCGAGCATGGCTCCGAGGCGGCGACCGACCCCGAACGTCCAGCCACGCGCACGCCGCGCAGCCAGGAGGGCACGCAGTGAGCGCGCCCGCCGACGAGCGCAGCGCACTCGACCGGATGATCGCCGCCCTCGGGCCGACCGCCACCCGCGCCGAGTTGCAGCGGACGCCGCTGCAGAGCTTCACCGAGATCCCCCTTCCGGAGGGCTGGGCCTCTGCCTCGGCGTGGGACGCACTCGGCTCGCTCTGGGCATTGAATGCGCGCCGCTCCCAGCTCATCGGCATCGACGGGCCGCACCGGATCGTCCTGCTGCGCAGCGGGCGCGGCTACGGGAAGTCGCGCTGCGGTGCCGAGACCACCAACCTGGTCGCGCAGCGGCTCTGGCGCTTCGTCCGGGAGGGCAAGGTGCAGGCGCCCGCCCGAATCATCCTCTGCGGGCGCGCCGACGCCGACACACGCGACACGATGGTGCTCGGCGCCAGCGGCGTGGTCGCTCGCAGTGCACCGTGGTTCCCGGCGCGGCACGAGCCCGGCCGGCGGCGCGTGGTCTGGGCGGACGGCGCGGTCGAGGCACTCACCTACAGCGCGAGCGAGCCGTCGCAGACGCGCGGTCCGGACGCTTGCTGGGCGTGGTGTGACGAAACGGCGTCTTGGGGGGCGCACCTCGAGGAGGCGTGGAACAACATCACGCTGGCGACGCGTGTCGGCCCGCTGGTCACGCGCGTCCTCTGCACGACGACCCCGCGGGACATCCCGTGGATCCGCGCGCTGGTCGAGCGCACCGACGTTCTCGACGTGAAACGAAGCACGCGCGACAACGAGCGGAACCTGAGTCCGGGCCTGGTGGCCGACTTCTACCAGCGCTTCGCGGGCGCCGTCGCCGCCCAGGAATTGAACGGCGAGATCGTCAGCTTGTCGGGCGAGTCATGGTTCCCCCGTGAGAACGCGACCGTGCTCGAGGCGGCGCCCAACGACATCATGTCTCGCGTCCGGAGCTGGGACTTCGCCGGCACGAAGCCGTCCGAGGCGTCGCCAGATCCGGACTGGTCGGTGGGCACGCTGCTCGGCCGACGCAGCAACGGCGCCTTCGTCATCCTGCACGCGGCCCTGCTGCGCGATGGTCCGGGCGCGGTCGAGGACCTGGTCGCGCGCACGGCCGAGATCGACGGCCGCGACGTCCCGGTCCTGATCCCGGTCGACCCCGGCGCCGCCGGACTATCGGCGGCCGCGGCGCTGGCACGGCGTCTGGCCGGGTTCAACGTCCACACTGAACGGCCGACCGGCAGCAAGGAGAGCCGGGCAACGGCGTTCTCCGCGCAGTGGCAGCACGGCAACGTCGCCGTCATGCGAGGCGCCTGGAACGAGGAGCTCCTGAAGCAGCTCGCCGGATTCCCGCTCAGCTACGAGCACGACGACGGGGTCGACAGCGCCTCGTCGGGGTTCAATTTCCTGTGCGTGGGCGTCGCGCCCGAATACGAGAGCTGGGCCGGCCTGGTGCAGGGCCGCCACGCCCGTCCCCGACCAGGAGGGCGCCGGTGGTGATCGCTTCGGTCGATTCAGCGACGACGGCAGGCCTCGCCGTGGTCTCGCGCGACCCGCTGCGCGCCGTCGAGCGGCTGCTGTTCGTCGACACGATCCAGATCGCCGGCGCCTCGGACGTCACCGAGGCCGTCGCCGAGCTGGCGCTGTTCGGCCCCGACCTGTTCGTCGTCGAGCAACCCTTCCTGGGGCGCAACCCGACCACTTTTCTCTCGCTCGCCGAGACCTACGGCCGCTGGCGGCAGGCGATCGAGACCGCCGGCTACGCCATGATCGGCGTCCCCGCGAGCATGTGGCAGCCCCGCGTCCTCCCGGGCTTCACGCCCCGGATGCGCAGCGCGGAGCGAAAAACAGCCGCGATCGGGCTGATTCGCGAGCTTTTCGACCGAGATCTCGAGGAAAACGCCGCCGATGCGGCCTGCCTGGGGCTCTACGCGGCCCGGAACACGCGGATCGGCGACCGGAGCGTGGCTTGAATGGCCCGCTCGCTGGCCCAGCTCATCGCCGAGCCGAGCGCACCACGCCGCGCCCTGTCCGGACCGCGCTCTCGCTCACTCGGGCGGACGCAGCTCACCGACCCCGAGCGCGGGCGGTTGCGGGCGACCGCCGTGCGCCTCCGCGTCGTGTACGCGGAGCGCCCCCGCACGCTCGCCGAGTGCCGGCCGGGGCCGTGCCCGTGGGTCTCGTGCAAGCACCACCTGTACCTGGACGTGAGCCCGGCGGGTGCGCTCACGCTGAACTTCCCGCACCTCGAGGTCTGGGAGATGGCCGAGACCTGCAGCCTGCGCGTGGCGGAGCGCGGGCCCACTCCCCTCGGGGCGGTGGGCCGGCTGCTGAACGTCACCGACGCCCGCGTCTGCCAGATCGAGACCGCCGCGCTCGCCAAGCTGCGGCCCGGGGCCGGTCCGAAAAAAGTGACCCCGTTTCCTTAAGGTTTACGCGCGGCCTGTTCACACTGAGCTTTATGAGCAATTTGACCGAAAGAGACCGGCGCCGAGTCGCGGCCGAGGCCGAGGTGGACCCGCGCACGGTCGACAAACTCCTCGGGGGCGGCCAGGTCCGGCCGCTGCTCCGAGACCGCATCGTGCAGAGCATGTCGGCGCTCGGTCTCGACACGCCGAGCGACCCGCACGCCACCGCAACCGGCCGGGGCCGAGGCGACTCGCGATGAGTTCCCAGATCACCGTCGACGCGCGGCCAGCGGTCGACCGCCGGGGGGCCGGCAGTGGCTGGTGGCGCGCGGGCCGGTTCTGGCCGGCTGGTGTCACGCAGGTCGAGGTCATCGACTCCGAGCGCACGGAGCTCGAGGCGGCCATCACCCCCGACCGCGCCGCCCTCGCGCATCGGACCGTCATCGGCCAGCGCGCCCTCCGCGAGCTCATCGCCGACGAGCGCTTCGAGGTCCAAGAGGTGCTGTGAAACAGATGAGCGACTACCCCGCGCCGCCACCGCGCGACGCCAAGCGGACGATCGTCGGAACGATCGCGACCGGCCGCGATCAGATCCGCGTGCAGCTCTCGACCGACGACAAGGGGCGCCCGACGGTCGACGTTCGCGTGTACTACCCGCGGAACGGAGCCTCCGACTGGCGCCCGTCAGATCGCGGCCTCCGCCTGTTTGTCGAGCACATCCCAGCGCTGCGGGCTGCCCTCGCGAAGCTGTCGCCAACCCCTGAGGCGCGGGAGCACTGCGCCCCGTGAGCACCGCGACCATCACGGCACCGAGTGGTCCCGGTCGCGGGCTCTGGCGCGCGGGGCGGCGATGGCCGGCTGCCTCGACCGACGTCGAGGTCGCCTCGAACGAGTTCACCGAGATCGAGTTGCGCCTCCTCGCTGCCAACGCCGCGAGGTTCGTCGCCGACAACACGGCGAGGCTGCTCGGGTTGTGGACCTACACCGGCGCCGACGTCGACATCAACGTTCTCACGGACCTGGTGAGCCCGGCGTCGTTGACGCGGCTCGAGGTCCTCGACGGTTTTAACCTCTGGACGCCCCGCCAGCTGGCACCGGTCGACGACGCCACCTTTGCGTCGCTCGCAGCCGACTACGACGTGGCGCGCTCCACCACGGCACCGGGCGAGCTCG
Source organism: Polyangia bacterium (assembly GCA_035546895.1). Taxonomy (GTDB): domain Bacteria; phylum Myxococcota_A; class Polyangia; order Fen-1088; family Fen-1088; genus JADGRB01. Next base: position 3,836 of record DASZVW010000479.1, on the reverse strand, counting down.
AGGACTCTTCGATCCGGACGGTGATCGGCCAGCGCGCCTGCCGCCTCTTGCAGGCCGACCAGCGCCTCACGGTGGAGCTGGAATGAAAGCGGCGACCGACTTTCGCGCCGGCCTCGCCGAAGCCGCGCTCAAGCTGCGCGCCGCGATCGCCGCGGCGCCGCCTGCCGGCTTCGGCTGTGACGGTCGGGCACTCGGGTCGCCCGGCGAGACGGTCCGCGTGGCGACGATTTCCTGCGGATACCAGCGCCAACTCGGCCTCGATCTGATCTTCAACGAGGCCGGGGCAGCCCGCCTTTCCCTACGCGTCTGGGACGACGCCGGCCAGCCGATGAAGGGCCTGGGCTTCGTCCTGCTGGCACCGCGACTCATCGCCTTCGCCAAGGCCATCACGCAGGTCCTGGACGAGCTCACCAAGCGCGCAAACAAGGAGACCAGATGAACGACCCCTACAAGAACCCCGCCGAGCTCCCCCCCGACATCAGGAACCCCGCCGACGTCCAGCCGAAGCCCGGCGAGAGCTCCGTGAACCCGCCGGCGCTCCCCGAGAGCGTCGTCAAGGGGGACGGGCTCCCGCTGCCGACCCGCCAGCCGGACGCGATGCCGCCGTTGCGCGACGTCAGGCCGAACTTCGACACGAAGTGCGTGCCGCTCGACGACCTGGGCCGCCCTCGGTGATCTGCATCGGCACCCCTCAACGTCTTCCGACTTCGCCGGCGTCGCTCGTCGCCGGCAGGGTCGACACCAGCAACGAGCCCAAAGGAGACAGCATGGCCGACGACATCAAGATCTACGAACACGGCACCGACTACCGCTCCGACGATCGGACCCTCCACGGCGTGCCCGACTGGGCCGCCGCGATCGGCCTGAGCGCGGCGGACGTTCAGATTTCGAAGCTGACCGGCGTCAGCGGCGAGGAGATCGCCGCGCACAAGCGGCGCGTCGCCGCCGGCGACTTCAAGCCCGGCAAGCGGCCGCTCATGAGCGTCATCCACCTGGGCTGACCGCCCGCCCATGACGACGACGCTCCGCAAGTTCGACTCCCTCACTGCGGCCGAGCAGGACGCAATCCTCCCGCCGTTCGACGCCGCCGGCGCGGCCGCAGTGCGCGCCGGCGGCGTCGCTGCTCGCGTCGCGGACGTCCTGCGCCGGCACGTCGCCGATCTCGCGGTCGACGAGGCGGGCCGGCCCGTCCTCGTGCTCGAGGTGCCGGTCCACGACGTCGACCCCAGGCTCGGGGACAGGCCCCACACTGTTTCGGCCTGGCGGCAGTCCACGGCCTTCATCGAGGCGATGCGCGCCACGAAGGACATCGGCGGCGCGCGCAGCGAGGACGCGATAGTCCTGCAGCTCATGCTCCAGACCGAGCGCCGTCAGTACGGGCTTGTCGAGGGCATCACGCTGCTCGCCAGCGACGCGACGCCCGCCCGCGTGCTCTCCGACCGGCGCGCCGAGCTCGCGGCGATCCGCAAGGGCTGGAACGACGACATCGCCGCAGCTGCGGCCAGGGACAAGGCCCGCGCCGAGGGGGACGCGCGCTTTCAGCGCGAGAACGCCGCGCGCATCGCGGCCTGGAATTCGTTGCCGCAAGAGGCGCGTCTGCTCCATGCCGTCGCGCACGAGCATCCGGAGCACGCGAGCGTCTTGACCGCGGTCGCGGACGCGATCGCCGCGCACGCAAACAGTCGTCGCGAAATCATGATGCCCACCACGTTCCGCTCCGAGCTCGCACGTCCGGACGTGCGCCCGCCGGCTCCTGTCGGGACGACTCCGTCGGTGACGGGATGAGCACCGACGGCAAGAAGCGGTTTCCGTTCACCGAGGATGGCATCAAGGCACTCGGCGAGAAGCTGCGGCAGCCGGAGCTGGACGATGGCGTGACCGTCGCCGTCCCGCTACTGGCCGAGCTCTCGGGCCTACCCGAGTCGTGGTGGGCCGAGGCGATGAAGACCGCCGCCTTCTGGCGCGAACACGTCAATGCCGGGGCGACGTTCGACGACCCAGCCTGGTTCCGAGCTCAGGGGACGGGTCTCCTCGCCGACGTGATGCTCGCTCACCTGGGGAAGATCCCGCCGGCCGAGCTGGTCCGGGAGTTCGATCGGCGCCTCAGGACGTTCCGGACGGTCCGGAACGACGGCGACGAGGTTCGCATTGCCGACGAGGACGTCGAGCACTACTGGCGCGCGTGGACGGCGATCCGGAAGGTCGTCTCGTCGGCGCGTCCTGACGGGGTTCGCGAGTGACCGCGTTCGCACCTCTGTTTCAGACCATCGAGGCGATCGCCGCGCTCGACGCCGGCGGTCCGGAGCCCTTCTGGGGCCTCAATGCCGACGGATTCTCCGAGAACGAAGGACCGCTCTATGCCTCGGACCCCTGGGACACCTTCCACGTCGGCGGCTACCAGCTGCCCGGCGAGTGCACGCTCATCGCCGGCGACGTCGTCCGCCTCGAGATCAACTCGAAGAAGGGCAAGGGGGAGGACATCGGACGGATCACCGCCAGCGGATGGAAGGCGGGGCAGTTCCAGGTCCGCTGCCAGATCGCGACGCCGGCGCAGTGGCTCGAGCTGAAGAGGATCCGCGACCTGATCTTCCGGCCTCCTGGAAAGATCAGCGGCAGGCCCATCACATTTACGGTGGCGCACCCCGCGCTGGCGTTCGTGCACGTCGACATCGCCGTGCTCGAGGGAATCGCGCCGCCTCAGGACGGCAAGCTCGAGGGCGCGAAGGACGTGATGTTCTACTTTCGCTGGTCGCTCAGCGACGTTCCGAAAAATAACGTTACGAAGTCGTCGACCCCACCGGCGCTGCCCGAGGATCCGAAGAAGCCGAAGTCATCTGGGCTCCAGAACGGGACGCCCGACCCGCCAGAGAGCTCGGCCGAGAACGTCAGCACGAGCGGGCCGCCCTACAAACCGCAGAAAGGTGTCTCATGACGACCGACCCCGACGAGCTGGCTCGCATCGCCGCAGCGCGGACGTTCCTCGGCCCCTACGGCCCTGCCAACCTCGACGCCCTACTCGGCCAGCAGATGGGCGCCAATCCTGTCGCGATCGTGTTCATGACGCTCGATCGCAAGCGCCGGATCAGCGCTGCGCGCTGGAAGGCCGCTCCCTGGACAGGCCGCGATACCCTGCAGGTCGGCTACCTCGACGGAGCAGTCACGGGCGACGACCAGGTCGCCACGGCCATCATCGATCTGATGTGGCGGCCGAGCCCCGCCAACTGCGAGATTCAGCAGCTCAACGTCGTCAACGGTGCGCTCGCGCTGTGACGGCCCTCGGGGTGAGGTCAGCCGGCGCGCTTCGCGAGGCGCCGATGCTCTCGCTCGATCCGAGTGACGCTACTTCTCCCGGGCGACGCGGTCCTTGGCGTCGACGACCCGGTCAGCTTCGTCCATCGCCACCTGATGTAGCCAGGTCGAGACGGCAAGATGCTTCTTGTCGGCAGCGACCTTCAGCCGTTCTAGCTGTTCGCCGGTGAAGCGCACGGGGACGACTTTCGTCTTCGCCTTCCCTGTGGGCTTGCGCGGCATCGAGCGCGCCAATTTACGTCGACGCGGGCGGGGTCTCCAAGCACTTGACCTCATGACGTAGTCGTATAATACAATTATACGAAATGCAACGGGCCCGCGCTGTTCCACCAGCCGGGCCCCACGGACCAACTGCGAAGGAGCTGATCATGGCCAACGTAACTGCACTCGCGACGAACCCTAACTTCCAGCCCCCCACGCCGCCGCCATCCCGCGACCCCGAGGCGCACCGGCGGGCCGCCCTGAAGATCGTCAGGGTCGCCCGCGGCGTCGAGCACCCGGGCGACTGTCAGGCCTGCGAGGACGAG
>DASZVW010000478.1:0-10508 GCA_035546895.1 Polyangia bacterium | reverse complement strand
TGGCGATGGGCGAGCGGACGCCGGTCGCGCTGCTCGACGCGGCGGCCTCGGCGCGGCTGGCGGTGGCCGAGGCGATCACCAACCTCGCCTCGGCGCCGATCGCCCGCCTGCCCGACGTCAGGCTGTCGGCCAACTGGATGGCCGCCGCCGGGCTGCCCGGCGAGGACGCCCGCCTCTACGACGCCGTCCGCGCCGTGGGGGTCGAGCTCTGCCCGGCGCTGGGGATCGCCATCCCCGTCGGCAAGGACTCGCTGTCGATGCGGACCGCCTGGCAGGCGGGCGGCGAGACCCGCGCCGTCACCGCGCCGCTGTCGCTCATCGTGACCGCCTTCGCGCAGGTCACCGACGTGCGCCGGGTGCTGACCCCCGAGATCCCGCCCGAGGCCGGCCCGACCGAGCTCCTGCTCGTCGACCTCGGCTTCGGGAAGAACCGCCTCGGCGCCTCGGCGCTGGCGCAGGTCTACGGCGCGCTGGGGGCGGTCCCCCCCGACCTCGACGATCCGGCGCACCTCCGCGGCCTCTTCGCCGCCGTCCAGGAGCTGAACGCCGCCGGCCTGCTGGCCGCTTATCACGACCGCAGCGACGGCGGCCTCCTGGTCACGCTGCTGGAGATGGCCTTCGCCAGCGGCCTCGGGCTGGACGTCGACGTCGGCGCGCTGGGCCCCGATCCGATCGCCGCGCTGTTCGCCGAGGAGCTGGGGGCCGTCGTCGCCGTCCGCGCGCCCGACGTCGACAAGGTGATCGCCGCCTTCGGCCGGCACGGCCTCGCCGCCGCGGTGAAGCGGCTCGGCCCGCCGCGCGCCGACGATCGGATCACCCTCCGCCGCGGCGGCAAGCCGATCTTCGAGGAGCGCCGCACCTTCCTGCGCGGCCTCTGGTCGGAGACCACCCACGCCATGCAGGCGCTGCGCGACGACCCGACCTGCGCCGACGAGGAGCAGGCCGGCCGCGTGCGCGCCGACGATCCCGGCCTCTCCGCCCACCTGACCTTCGATCTGAACGAGGACGTCGCGGCCCCCGTCCGCGCGCGCGCCGGCGCCCGCCCGCGGGTGGCGATCCTGCGCGAGCAGGGGGTGAACGGGCAGATCGAGATGGCGGCCGCCTTCGATCGCGCCGGGTTCGAGGCCGTCGACGTGCACATGACCGACCTGCTGGTCGGCGGCCTCGACCTCGGCGGCTTCAAGGGGCTGGCCGCCTGCGGCGGCTTCTCCTACGGTGACGTGCTCGGCGCCGGGCTCGGGTGGGCGAAGTCGATCCTCTTCCAGCCGCGCGCGCGCGAGCTGTTCGCCGCCTTCTTCGCCCGCCCCGACACCTTCGCGCTCGGCGTCTGCAACGGCTGCCAGATGCTCTCCGCGCTCAAGGAGATCATCCCGGGCGCCGAGGCCTGGCCGCGCTTCGTGCGCAACCGCAGCGACCAATTCGAGGCGCGCCTGGCGATGGTGGAGATCGCCGAGACGCCGTCGGTGCTGCTGGCGGGCATGGCCGGGTCGCGGATGCCGATCGCCGTGGCGCACGGCGAGGGGCGGGTGGAGTTCGCCAGCGATCGCGCCGGCCCCGAGTTCGAGGCCTCCAACCTGGTCGCCGCGCGCTACGTCGACCACCGCGGCCGCGCCACCGAGCGCTACCCGGAGAACCCCAACGGGTCGTTCCACGGCATCACCGGGATCACCACCACCGACGGGCGGGTCACCTTGTTCATGCCCCACCCCGAGCGCGTGTTCCGCGCCGTCCAGCACTCCTGGCGGCCGGCCGGGTGGCGGGAGGACGGCCCCTGGATGCGGATGTTCAGGAACGCGCGCGTCTGGGTCGGGTAGGCCCTCACTCCGGCCGTTCCCGCTCCCTTATTTCCAGAGCGAGCCTGGTCTCCAGATCGAGCCCTTGTTTCCAGATCGAACCTGGGTCTCGATATCGAACCTGGGTCTCGATATCGAACCTGGTCTCCAGATCGAGGCTGAGTCTCCAGATCGACCCTGATCTCCGTTACGTGCGGGTCGACCGCGAGCTCCCGAATCTGCGCTGCCCGCCGCACGTGGGCTTTTTGCGGCGGTTGCGGCAGTCCGAGCGACGGCGATCGATCCGCACGAAACGGAGATCAGGGTCGATGGCGATGGCGATGGCGATGTCGGTGGCGATGGCGATGTTTGACGCCGAGGCGATGTCGATGGCGATGGTTGACGCCGACGCGATGGCGATGGTGACGTCGACGTCGTGGTGACGTCGATGTCGATACCGAAGGCGATCGTCGGTGTCGATCGGGACGGAGGGGCCTAACGGGCAGGAGGCGGCGTCGTCGGGGCAGGAGGCGGCGTCGTCCGGGCAGGAGGGGCCGGAGTCCGGGCTGGAGGGGCCGGAGTTGGGGCAGGCGGCGAACCGGGCGTCGAGCCGGCGGCGGGAGACGCGGGGACGGACTCCGAGCAGGCGCGCTTGTCGGCGGGAAACCAGAGGGTGGTGGACTCGCTGCAGGCATGGGTGAGGCGGTCGGCCATCCGCTTGCCCCACTTGTTGGCGGCCCCGATCTTCACCGGCAGGCACTTGCGGTCGGGGTCGCAGGAGTAGGCGCCCCAGCCGGCGCCCTCGCCGATCCCGATCGCCAACACGGTGACCGGGCCGATCTCGGTCATCGGGACCGCCAGGACGTAGGACTTTCCGAGCTCGGGGAAGCCCTTGTCGATGGCGGCGGCGGCGCACTTCCGCGTCTCGTCCGGCGTCACATCCTTGGCGGTGATCCCCTGGCCGCCGCGGTCGACGCACGGTTTCACGTCGTGCATCGGCCAGCTCTCCAGGCCGAGCGCTTTGTTGGCCGCGACGATGGACGCCATCATCTCTTTGGACACCTCGGGCGGAAGCCGCCCGGTCGGCGCACCCGCCGTGGCCGCGATCAGCGCCGCTGCAAGCAAGACCGTGGTCGTCATGTGCGCGAGTTTAAAGGCATCCGCTCTCGAAAACGCAATGCGGAGGAGTACCAAGTGAGTAAAAGGCCCACATCTAGACACATGTGGTCAGGAACTTTTCAAAAAATCGTAACAACAACGTGTTCGGCGTGAGCCAGTCCGGGAATGGATCGCTACTGCTTGGCAGGTAGGGGTCTGCACGCCTTTGCCACACGTCGTCCCAGCTCGGCTCTCCCGCATTTCCTGAGCGTCCGTCGCTCGAGTCCCTAAGAGGAGACAGAGACATGTTGACCAACGATTTTCGGCGAATGAGCCTGTCGCTTCTGCTCGTTGCCTCCCTGGGGCTCGGCTGTCAGGGGAAGATCGGCGGCCAGTCGGGGAGCGGCTCCGGCGGCAGCTCCTCCGGGAGCGGCTCGGGCGGGACGACCGGCTCGACCGGCAACGGCGGCACCATCGGCGGCGGCGGGAACGGCAACGTCGACGCCGGCGGCGTGACGGTCAAGCCGACCACCTTCACGCCCGCGCTGGCGGGGCCGACCTGCCGCAAGATCAAGGACCTGCTCGTCGGCATGCCCTGCACCGACGGCGACGTCTCCACCGTCGAGGCCATGGGGCCGGCGGGGCTGCAGCAGCTGATCATCACCTGGATGACCGACCCGACCTTCCAGCCGCAGTTCCAGGGGAAGATGGTCCCCTTCTTCCGCAACCTGTTCCAGCAGGTCGGGTTCACGCCCACGCAGGACTTCAAGAACCAGCTGCTCGAGAACGGCGGCTTCGACTTCGGGCCGTTCGGGACGGCGGCGGTCGGCGACGACGTCTACTTCAAGCTGGTGCAGAACCTCCAGGACAGCTTCGCGCTCACCGCCTGGCAGATGGTGAAGGAGGGGACCGAGCCGTTCTCCGACGTCCTCACCACCACGCGGTTCGTGATGACCACCGGGCTCCTCAGCCTCTACACGCAGATCGAGATGCCGGACGACGAGCCCTACAACTTCAGCGGGGGCGCCAACACCAACACCAAGCTGCAGTGGAAGCTCGACTACGTCGACACCATCTCGCTCGAGGACGCGCTCAACCCGCAGAGCCCCAACTACATGACCTTCGACGACGAGAAGCCGGCCAACCCGGGGAGCTCGTTCCTGTTCGGCGGCTCGGGCGGCTTCACCACCTGCCAGGGGGTGGGGACCGGCAGCGCCACCACGGTGCAGTTCGGCGCCAGCAGCGGCGGCTCGAGCGGGTTCTCCAACCCGACCGGCGGGTACGCGCAGCTCTTCCAGCGGCTCATCGGCTACACGCCGCGCTACCCGTTCGTCGCCAACCCGACCTGCTGGGAGCACCCCTCGAAGCCGTACATGACCGACAGCGACGTCTCCGACTGGCGCTGGGTGACCATCGCCCCCAAGCAGAGCGGCGACAGCTACGTGCAGCCGTACGACCTGCCGACGCTGCGGACGGCCTCCACCGTCAAGCTGGCGATGCCGCGGGTCGGCTTCTACACCACGCCGGCCTTCCTGGCGCTCTGGAACACCAACGACAGCAACCAGCACCGGGTGACGATGAACCAGACGCTGCTGGCGGCGCTCGGGCAGTCGTTCACCAGCGACAACAACCTCACGCCGCTCAGCGAGGTCGGCCTCGCCTCCTCGCACACCACCACCTCGGGCGAGTGCTACGGCTGCCACAAGAGCCTCGACCCGATGCGGATGTTCTTCGGCAACCAGTTCGACTTCAACGACCGCAACGACTTCGTGAAGAACCCCTTCAACGGGTCGCAGCCCAACCCGCGGCCGGCGGCGCCGCTGCAGGCGGCGTTCGCCTTCGGCGACGTGAACTGGGCCAGCCCCTCGGGCGGCACCAGCATGGCCGACCTCGGGCCGCTGCTCCTGAAGGTGACCGATCAGGACACCACCGACGCCGGCGGGCCGCTGCCGCTGTTCGCGCTCTCGGTGGCCCAGAACCTCTGCTACTGGGCCAACTCCGGCGCCTGCTCGCCGAGCGACCCGGTGTTCCGCGGCATCGTCGCCGACTTCGTGAGCAGCAACTACAACTTCCCCTCGCTGGTGAAGGAGCTGTTCTCCTCGCCGCTGCTGACGGGCGCGGCGGCCACCTCGACCTACCCGGCCGACTCCAACGGCGACGAGACGGTGCCGATCAGCATCTCGCGGCAGGCGCACCTCTGCGCGGCGCTCTCCAACCGGATGGGGATCGCCGACGTCTGCGCGCTGCAGGCGGCGGTCCCCACCTCGGCGCAGAACACCACGCTGACCATCGCCGGCAGCGTGGCGGCGGACGCCTTCAGCCGCGGCTCGCAGACGCCGGTCACGCCCGCCTACCCCGACCTCTTCTACCGGGCGGCCACCGAGGAGCTGTGCGAGAACATCGCCAAGCTGGTGGTCGACGTGTCGGGCAGCCCCTACACCAGCTCCAGCACCAGCTGCGCCGACGGCGACGGGTTGATGTCCAAGATGGTCGAGCAGGTCATGGGGCTGAACCCCGGCGACAAGCTCCACGACCCGGCGGTCACGATCCTCGAGAACCACTGCGCGATGGCCGCCAAGGTCAAGACCACCGGCGGCACCGGCTTCGGCGGCGGCGGCACCACCAGCAGCTCCGCGCAGACCAACTCCGTCCGCTCGACGTTCGTGCTCGCCTGCGAGTCCCCCACCTCCCTCGGAATCGGTCTTTAAAGGAGAGCCGCTCATGACCAAGCCAGTCACTCGACGAGAAAGTCTCCTCGCCGGTCTCTTCGGCAGCGGCTACATCGGGCTGCGCGCGCTGGCGACCGGGCTCCCGCCCTGGTTCCTGCTCAACCCGCGCCGGGCCACCGCGCAGGACCTGCAGTGCATGCTCAACGCGCAGAACAACAACCAGTACCTGATCCTCAGCACGTCGAGCAACGGCGACCCGGTCAACTGCAACTGCCCGGGGACGTACGAGAACACCAACCTCGTCCACCCCACCGTCGACGAGATGTCGGCCACCAAGGTCAACGTCGGCGGCCAGATGCTGGGCGCCGCGCTGCCGTGGGCCGATCCCTCGGTGACCACCCCCATGGGGAGCGCCGGCTGCCTGAGCTCCGCGGTGCTGGCCCGCACCTCGTTCTTCCACTACATGACCGGAACCGTCGTGCACGGCGACCAGCCCAAGGTCATGAAGATGATGGGGGCTACCTCGGGCGGCGAGATGATGGTCTCGGCGTTCGCCAAGCACCTGGCGGCCTGCTTCGGGACGGTGCAGACGGCGCCCATCGCGGTGGGCGCGGGCGGCAACGCCGGCGAGCTGGTCAGCTTCTCGGGGCGGACGCTCCCCTCGATCACGCCGATGCAGCTCAAGACGCTGCTCACGGGGACCAAGAACGATCCGCTGGTGACGCTGCAGGCGCAGCGGGACACCGATCTCGACAGCCTCAACACGCTCATCAAGGGCGAGTACCCCGCAGGGAGCGTGCAGGCGCAGTTCCTGGACGCGCTCGCCAACTCGCAGACGCAGGTGCGCTCGCTGGCCAGCCAGCTCGCCACCACGCTCGCCAACATCACCGCCAACGACACCAACGGCCAGCTGTGGGCGGCGGGCGCGCTCATCGCCGCCAAGGTGACGCCGGTGGTGACGGTGCACATCTCGATGGGCGGCGACAACCACTCGGACAACAACCTGCAGGCCGAGTCGGACCAGCACGTGAGCGGCATCACCGCCATCAACAAGCTGCTCATGCCCGACACCACCAACGGCGTGCTGGCCAGCCTGGGGCTGCTCGACAACGTGACGTTCGCCTTCTGGAACGTGTTCGGCCGCAACCTGGCCGGCATCTCCAAGGTGACCTCGCGGACCGGGCGCGACCACTGGGGGAACCACAACGTCTCGGTGATGATCGGCAAGAACTTCAAGTCGTCGGTGATCGGCGGCGTGATGGCCGACTCCAGCAACGACGGCGGCTACGCGGCCAGCGACATCAGCTCGACGAGCGGCGCCGCGCAGGCGGGCGGCGACATCCCGGCGGCGCAGACGATGGTCGCGGCGGCCAAGACGCTGGGCGCCGGGCTCGGCATCCCCGACAGCGTGCAGACCGCCGACTGGATCGCCTCCGCCGGCGGCAAGACCGTCACCGCCGCGCTCACCAGCGTCCCCACCACCGCCTGACCGGCGCGCGCGCACAAAAAAAACCCGGCCGCTCGCGCGACCGGGTTTTCAATTTCCAACCGGCGTGGCCGAGGCCGCGCCGGACGAGGCGGTGTTACTTCGCGGCCTTGTCGTCGGCCTTCTTCTCCGCGTCGTCACCCTTCTTGGCCTTCTTGGACTTCTTCTCCTTCTTGCCAGCCGAGTCCGAGTCGGCGGCCGGCGCATCGGCGGCCTTGGCGATCGTCCACGAGGTCGGGAGGAGCACGGCGAGGGCAACGAAGATGGTGCGAACGAGCTTCATGGCAGACTCCTGATTTGGGGTTGATGCGGCGCCTTGGTGACAACGTTGCCGCGCTGCCATGGGATGCAGCACACATGCCACCACAGCCGTCGGCCGAGTCGAAATAATTCCATGCATTTAACGACTTAGGTCCGATCGGCGCTCCCAATTCATGGGGCGGTCCTGCTCGGGACGCGACCTTAAGTGGTGCAAACCGCCACAGCGCGCACGGCACTCGAGCACATTGCGTGTTCGATGTTGCGCGCTACTTGTTGGGGGCGGTCAGGATCGCGATGTGGGTGGCGCCGGCCTTCTTGGCGGTGGACATGATGTCGACCGCGGCGCCGAGATAGACGCTCTTGTCGCCGCGAATGAGCAGCGTCTCCGAGCTGACGTCCTGCAACGCCTTCCGGATCGCCGCCTCCAAGTTCGCCGGGTCGACCTTGTGCGTGCCGAGGTACAGCTCGCCCGCCTTGGTGACGGTGAGGACGGGATCCGTGTGGCGCTGCGAGACCGGCCCGGCGGCGTTGGCCTTGGGGAGCACCACCTTCATCCCCGCCCGCGAGGCGACCTCGGACTCGACCAGCGCCGTCGAGGTGACCATGAAGATGATGAGCAAGACCAGGAAGACGTCGGTGAGCGGGGTGATGTTGATCTCCGCGACCACCGCCTCGTTGCCGACCTCGGCGTCTTCCCCGCCGTGCGCGCCGTCGTCGAGCTGGACCGTCATTCCCATGCGATCACCTCAGGCGGCGGTGCCGGTGGCCTCGGCGGGGGCGGGCGCCGCCGCGCGCGGCTTCCCCGCCGACTCGCCGAGCGCGCTCAGGAACTCCTCGCAGTAGAGCCGGTACTGCATGGCGATGCCGTTGATGCGGGCCACGAAGTAGTTGTAGGCGATGACCGCGTAGATGGCGACCATCAGGCCGGCCGCGGTGGCGACCAGCGCGGCCGCGATCCCCTGCGAGACGACCTTGAAGCCGCCGGTCCCGGCCACCGACATCGACTGGAACGCCTTCAGGATGCCGACCACGGTGCCGAACAGGCCGACGAACGGCGCCGAGGAGCCGACCGTCCCCAGCGCCCACAGGTAGCGCTTGAGCGAGAGGACCGTGGCGCTGCGCTGGGAGCTCACCGCCTCGGTCGTCTTGTGCGGCGTCTTGTTGAAGACCTGCAGCCCGCGCTCGAACACGTCGGCCAGCGGCACCTGCGACATCTCCGAGAGCGCCGCCGCCTTGCCCAGGTCCCCCTTCTCGATGGCGTCGATCACCCGATCTTTGAAGGCCTCCGACTTGGGGAGCAGGTTCCAGAGCGCGTAGAGCCGCTCGCAGATGACCGCCAGCCCGGCCAGCGACCAGGCGAGCAGCAGCGACAGGATCATCCACTCGTCGCGAACCAGGTTGCGGATCGTTTCCCAGGACATGAGCCCGAAAGCATAGCTTGGAAACCCGACGCGCGCTCCTGCGGCCCGCGCGCATCTCCTCTTATACTGGGCCCATGACCACCGCCCCGGCAGAGGCGTCGCGCGCGGCGCCGGTCCCGGCGCCCAGGCTGGGCTTCGTCGGCCGCCTGGTGATCGTGGAGGCCGCGCTGACCGTCGCCGAGGTGATCCTGGTCATCGGACCGACGTTGCAGCTGGCCGCGAGGTCGATCGAGGCGAGCGGCGAGTCGTTCCGGGTCGCCGCCCTGCTCGGCGCCCTGGTGGTCGTCGGCTGGGTCCGCGCGGCCGACCTCCTGCGTCCGCTGGTGGCGGCGCGCGACGCGAAGCGGGCCGGCGTCGCGCTCGGCGAGGCCGAGATCGCCGCCTGCGATCGGGCCATCCGGCGGGCGCCGATCGAGACGGCGGGGACTCGCTGGCTCACCTGGACCGTCGCCGTCGGCTACCTGGTCCTGCGGCTGGGCCCGCGTGGCTTTCTCGCCTGGCCCTCGACGATCGGCCTGGCCTGCATCGGCGTCCTGCACGCCGGCGGGGCGGCGGCGGCGCGCGGCGCGCTGTGGGAGCGGACGCTGGGGCGCGCCCGCCGCCTCATCCTGCCGAACTTCGACGCGCTCCGGGGCTTCGCCGCCGGGTACCGCCGCCGACTCTGCCAGACGGCCTGGGCGCTGCTGGCCGCCACCCACGCCTTCAACGCCGCGCTCATCGCCGTGTTCACCGACATGACCTCGGCGCAGTCGGGGACGCTGCTGGCGCTCACCGTGCCGGCGCTGGTGCTGCCGATGCTGATCTGGTACCGCTCGCTGCTCCGCCGGACGCGCCCGATCGAGCGCTACCTCGACGCGGCGGTGCGCCGGCCTCCCTCGCGCGGGCCCGCGCGCGAAGATCCCGAGGCGGTGGCCGCCTTCCGCGCGGCGCAGGGGCTCCCCTACCGGCTGGCCGGCTACCAGGCGCTGGTCTGCGCGTTCGCGGTGGTGGCCGTGGTGGCGGTCGGGCGGCGGCTGTGCGGGTTCGACGCTTCGACCGCCGGCCGGCTCCTGGGGGCGAGCGGGCTCATGCTGCTGGCGATGGCGCTCTACGAGACGCTGCTCCTGCGCGACGTGCTCCGCCCGCTGCTGGGCCAGCTGGGCGCGCGCCACCGCCTGCCGGTGGCGGAGATCCGCGCGCCCATCACCCTCCGGGCCAAGCTGATCCTCTTCTTCTCCAGCGTGACCGTCTTCACCTCGGGGCTGGTGCTGCTGTTCGCGGTCTCGCCCAGCCACGCGCCGTCGAAGATGCTGACCTCGATCGCGCTGGCGCTGGCGCTGGCGCTGGGGCTGGTGTTCTTCATCGTGCGCGACATGGTCACCCCCATCGTCGCGCTCGAGGAGCGTTCCGACGAGATGGCGCGCGGGGAGCTGGCCCGTCCGGTGCCGCCTGCCGGCGAGGCCGACGAGATCGGCCGGCTGTCGTTCGCCTTCGAGGAGATGCGGCGCGCGCTGCGCGACAAGCTGCGCTCGACCGAGTCGCTCAACATCGACCTCGCGCGCGAGGTGCGGCGCCGCACCGAGGTGCTCGAGCAGCGCAACCGCGAGCTGCACGACGCGCTCGAGAAGCTGCGCCGCGCGCAGGACGACCTCATCCGCTCGGAGAAGCTCGCCTCGATGGGGCGCCTGGTGGCCGGCATCGCGCACGAGATCAACAACCCGGTCAACGCCGTCATCAACACGCTGGGGCCGCTGGAGGAGGCGCTGCGCGCCCTGGCGGCCGCCCCCGACAGCGGCGCCGCTGCGGCGGCCGCCACCGATGT
>DASZVW010000477.1:0-1789 GCA_035546895.1 Polyangia bacterium | reverse complement strand
GGGGGGTTGGCGTTGAAGGCGTTGACCTTGGCCGGCGTGGTTTGGCTGGAGCCGGAGGCCGCGCCGGGGGAGCCGATCTGGTTGTAGTAGCTGTAGAAGACGATCGGCGAGGGCACGTTCGTCATCGTGATGTTCGAGTAGGTCAGGTTCTGCACCGGGCCGCCCTGGGTGGCGTCGGCCTTGAGGCGCAGGCCGGTGGAGGTGCCGTTGAAGGTGCAGTTGGTCACCGTCATGCCGTCGAGCCCGTCGTTGGTCTGGCCGCCGACCGACAGCCCGTGGCCGGAGCCGAAGGCGCAGCCGGTGATGACGAAGTTCGTGCAGAACGAGTTCTGGGGCTTGACCGCGATGTTGTCGTCGCCTGTCGCGATCGAGCAGTTCTCGATCAGGAAGTTCGCCCCGGCCGGGTCGATCCCGTCGGTGTTGGGCGAGGTCGCCGGGGCCGAGATGGTGATGCCGTCGATGGTGACGTTGTTGCCGGCGTCGACCACCAGGTGCTCGGTGGGTCCGTTGGCGAGGGTGACGCCCGCCACCAGCACGTTGGTGTTGGCGTTGAACTTCACCAGCTGCGGCCGCTTCAGGCTCGAGTTGAGGTTGAAGGCGTTCCACCAGGCCAGGCCGTTGCCGTCGATGGTGCCGCCGCCGACGATCTGGTCGTTGCTGCCCTTGCTGAAGGAGATGAAGTTCGGCGGGCTGTTGTTGGTGTCGGGGTAGGCGCTCATCGGCAGCATCTGCAGCGTCGCCCCCGTGTCGACCTGGAGGCTGACGGACGAGCCGATCGTGATCGGCCCGCAGAGGAAGCTGCCGGCCGC
Organism: Polyangia bacterium; assembly: GCA_035546895.1. Classification (GTDB taxonomy): domain Bacteria; phylum Myxococcota_A; class Polyangia; order Fen-1088; family Fen-1088; genus JADGRB01. Next base: position 980 of record DASZVW010000477.1, on the reverse strand, counting down.
GGCCGGGATCTCGACGGTGCCGCCGCCCGCCGCCTGCGCCGCGTTGATCGCGGCCTGGATGGCGGCGGTGTTGTCGGTGGCGCCGTCGCCCTTCGCGCCGAAGGCGGTGACGGTGAAGAGGCCGTTCGGGATCACCGGCAGGGTCGGCTGGCCGGCCGCCGCGGTCACGTTGAGGACCGCCGCGGAGCTGGGCTGGTGGCCGCTGCCGTTGGTCGCCACCAGGGTGTAGGTGCCGGCGCTGGCCGCGGAGACCGAGCCGACCGTCAGGGTGGTGGAGGTGGCGCCCGCGATCGGAGCGCCGTTGAAGAGCCACTGGAAGCTGTCCGCCCCGCTGGCGGCGCCGGTGAAGGTGGCGCTCCCGCCGCTCGCCGCGGTCTGGGACTGCGGCTGGGTGGTGAAGGTCGGCAGGGGGGCGATGACGGTGAGGGCCGAGGCGTCGCTGCCCACCGCGCCCGCGGCGTTGGAGACCGCGACCGTGACGCTGGCGCCGTTCTGGTCCGCCGCAGCGTTCTGGATGGTCAGGGTGGCGGTGGCCGAGCCCGAGACGACGCTGCCGTCAGCCTGGGCGCCGTCGGTCAGGGCGTGGCCGTTGAGCGACCACTGGTAGGACGGCTCGGGCGCGCCGGCCGCCGTGACGGCGAAGCTGACGCTCGAGCCCTGGGCCACCGAGGCGGTGGCGGCGGGCTGGACCAGGATCAGGGGCGCGAGCGAGGGCGTCCAGTTGTTGCCCAGGACGAAGGAGGGCACCTGGAAGTTGGCGATCGCGCTCGGGTCGCTCAGGGCCGCCGCGAACTGCCAGCTCGCGGTGTTGAAGGCGGTGGTCGAGCCGAGGAGGGTGAGCCCGCTGTAGGCCCAGTCGATGTTCGGCGCCGAGGTGGCGTTGTTCAGCTGCCAGCCGGCCGCGTTGAGGGTGTTGGAGAGGGCGCAGTTGACCAGCACCACCTCGCTGTTGGGGAAGACGCCGGGGTCGATGCGCCCGA
>DASZVW010000476.1:0-4602 GCA_035546895.1 Polyangia bacterium | reverse complement strand
GCGCAACGGATCCCGGACCACCACCTCTGCCCGGTCGCGGCCAAGGTCACGGACGGCAGCCAGCGCGGCGGCCGCGGTGCCGCCCGCCCCCAAGATCGCCACCGGACCGTCGGGCAGGCCAGTCGTCCGGATCGCGCCGACCATTCCGCCGACGTCGGTGTTGTCACCGCGTCGCCGGCGGAACGGCCCGACCCCCTCGAACGTCACCGTGTTGGCCGCGCCAACCGCCGCCGCGAGCGGCGACAACTCGTCGCACAGCGGCAGCACGGCCCGCTTGAGCGGCATGGTCAGCGAAAGTCCGACGAACGCGTCGTCCGCGGTCGTGAGCAGCTCGGCCAACTGGTCGGCGTCACATTCGATGGCGTCGTACGTCCAGCTCAGCCCGAGGTCGGCGTACGCGGCGCGATGCAGCACCGGCGACAGCGAATGCGCGATCGGCGAGCCGAGCACCGCGGCGCGACGGCCCGCGCCGATGCGTTCGTCCGGTCGTCCAGCGTGCACGTCGGTCACGGCTTCGCGGTGGCCGCCGCCGACGCCGCCGCGCTGAAGTTCTTCTGCGCCTCGTCGCGCCACGTCTTGAACTGCGACACCGAGTTGGTGAACCGCGTCTCGCCGGTGTTCGGGTCCATGGTCACGAAGTAGAGCAGGTTGCCGACGGCTGGGTTGAGCGCCGCCTGCAGCGCGGCCTGACCTGGTGAGTCGATCGGCGTCGGCGGCAAACCGGTGTGCAGATAGGTGTTGTAGGCGGACTCCACCTTCAGGTCGCTTTGGGTCAGGAACTGCTTCGACGTGCCCAGCGCGTAGTTGACGGTCGAGTCGAGCTCGAGCTTCATCCCCCGGTGCAACCGGTTGATGATCACCTCCGCGACCTGCGCGTAGTCCTGCGGGCGCTTGACCTCCGCCTCGATCAGGCTCGCGATGGTCACCACCTGGTACGGGCTCAGCCCGAGCTTCTTCGCCCCCGCCTCAAGGGCGATCGAGTTGGCGACCTGCTTGTAGCGGTTGACCATCTGGGTGAGCAGCTGGGTCGCGGTCGTGGAGCTGGTGATGTTGTACGTGGCCGGGAAGAGGAAACCTTCCGGCTTGCCTCCGGCGTAGTCGGGCAGCCCGAGCGCCTTCGGGTTGGCCAGCGCGGCGTCGAGATCAGCCACCTTGATCTGGCTCTTCGAGCTGACCAGCTGCTTCAGCTTCGCCAGCTTGGTGCCCTCCGGGATGGTGACGCGTCCGCCGACCAGCGAGGTCGGGTCTTCCAGCAGCCCGAGCGCGCTGATCGCCGACATCTGCAGCTTCAGCTGGTAGGTGCCGGGTTGGATGTCGCGCGACCTCGGGTCGTTTTGGGCGGCGTCGACGAACGCGGTCGTGGTCTTCACCACGCCGGCGGCGACGAGGGCCTTCGCGATGTCGGACGACGTGTCGCCGGGCGCCACTTCGATCTGCACCGTGCCGGTGCCGTCGCCGGTGTAGTCGTTGGACGCCGTGGGCTTGAGGTACTTGCCGGCCAGCTCCACGCTCCCGAACGCGATCCCGACGAAGACCAGCAGGGACAACGCGATGGCGGGGAGCTGGAGGAACCGGCGGTACACCGGGGGTTTCGAAGGGTGGTGCGACAGCCCGAGGTCGAAGATGTCCGTCACGAGGCGGCCTCCGAAGGGAGCATCGCAGCGAACCGCGGAGCGGACCGGAGGCGGACGCCGGGAAACTCCGTCACGGTTCAGGCGCCTCCCTTCGGCTCGGTCAGCTGGCCCGGAGGCCGGCCGGTCGCGCGCTCGGCGTCGAGCGCGCTCTGCAGGATGATGACAGCCGCCGCTTGGTCGACGACGGCACGCCGCGCCCGCGAGCCTAACCCGGCGCTGGCCAGATTGCCGTGCGCGCTCACCGTGGACAGCCGTTCGTCGACCAGCCGCACCGGGATCGGCGCGGTGATCGCGGCCAGCCGGATCGCGTACTCGGACGCCGCCGCCGCGGCCGCGCCCGACTTGCCTGACAGCGAGATGGGCAGACCCACCACGATCTCGATCACCTCGAGCTCGGCCGCCAGGTCGGCGATCCGCCGCAGGTCGGTGTCGCCCCGGGAGTCACGGGCGACCGTCTCGACCGGGGACGCCAGCACGCCCGCGGGGTCGCAGCTCGCCACGCCGACCCGCACGCTGCCGACGTCGACCCCGAGCCGGATCCCCGGACGGAAGCCACTCACCCGCTGGCGAGCGCGCCGCGGATCGTCTCGAGCACCGCGGCCAGCGCATCGTCGGCGGCGTCCGATTTGGCGCCGCCGCCTTGCGCGATGTCGTCGCGGCCGCCGCCACCACCGCCGAGCGCGCGCGCCGCGACGCCCACGAGGGCGCCGGCCTTGAGACCACGCGCGCGAGTGGCGTCGTCGGTCGCGGCGACCACGAGCGGCCGGCCGTTGGTCACTGACAGCAGCACCACCGCGGCGCCGGACAACCGACCCCGGACGTCAAGCACCAGCTTGCGCAGGTCGTCGGCGCTGACGCCGTCGGCCACCCGCTGGACGACGACCGCGACGCCGCCGACGTCGACCGCGCCAGCCGCCAATCCACCGGCCGCGGCCAGCACCTGGTCGGCGCGCAGCTTCTCGAGCTCTTTCTCGGCCTCGCGCAGCCGGGCGACCAGGGCCTCGACCCGGTCGGGCAGCTCCTCGCGAGGCGCCTTCAGCTGTTCCGCCAGCTGCGAGACCAGCACCGCCTCGCGGGCCAAGAACCGGTACGCGTCGGCGCCGACCAGCGCCTCGACCCGCCGGGTGCCCGCGCCGATCGACGACTCGCCGAGCAGCTTGACCACGCCGAGGTGGCCGGTGCGGTCGGCGTGGGTGCCGCCGCAGAGCTCACGGGCCCAGTCGCCTACCGAGACGACGCGCACCCGGTCGCCGTACTTCTCCCCGAACAACGCCATCGCGCCCGAGGCCACCGCCTCGCTTTGCGACATCACCTCGGCGCTGACGGTCAGGTCGTCGACGAGGACCGCGTTGACCCGCGCCTCGACGTCTGACAACACGGACGACGGCACCGCCGACGGGTTGGCGAAGTCGAAGCGGAACCGGCCGGGCGCGTTCTCCGAACCGGCCTGGGTGGCGGTCTCGCCGAGCGCCTCGCGGAACGCCTTGTGCACCATGTGCGTGGCGGTGTGCGCGCGAGAGATGGCGCGCCGGCGCTCGAGGTCGATCCGCGCGTGCGCGGCGTCGTCCAAGACCACCTCGCCCTCGACGACGCGCGCCTTGTGCACGATGAGTCCGGGCAGCGGCTGCTGGACGTCGTCGACCTCGACCCGCGCGCCATTGCCGAAGACGATCACGCCGGTGTCGGCCAGTTGCCCGCCGCCTTCGGCGTAGAACGGCGTGCGGTCGAGCACCAATTCGACCTGGTCACCCTCGCGAGCGGCTGGGGCGCTGGCGCCGTTGACCAGCAGGCCGCGCACCTTCGCCTCGCCGACGACGTCGGTGTAGCCGATGAAATCGACCGGCGAGCCAATCGAGTCGAGCACCGAGCGGTACGCCGACACGTCGACCGCGCCGGTCTTCTTCTTCTTGGCGTCTTCCTTTGCCCGCTGCCGCTGGTCGGACATCAACCGGCGGAAGCCCTCTTCGTCGACTTTGAGGCCCTGCTCGGCGGCCATCTCGAGGGTGAGGTCGATCGGGAAGCCGTAGGTGTCGTGCAGGGTGAACGCCTGCTCGCCGGAGATGGTCTTGCCGGTCGCGGCATCGCGGGCAGCCGCGTCGAACCGCGCGGTGCCGGCTTGCAGCGTGCTGAAGAACGACGACTCCTCGCCGTCGGCGACCGCGTGAATGCGCTCGGCGTGCCGGTTCAGCTCGGGGTACTGCGGCGACATCACCGCGAGCGTGGTGTCGACCAGCTCGTGCATGGTGTGGCCGTGCGCGCCGAGCAGCCGCATGTTGCGGATGATGCGGCGCAAGATCCGCCGCAGCACGTAGCCCGCTTCTTCGTTGGACGGCGTGACGCCGTCGTTGATCAGCATCGTCGCCGCGCGCGAGTGGTCGGCGACGACGCGCAGCCGGACGTCGGCCTGGTGGTCGGCGCCATAACGCTGGCCCGACAACTCGGCGGCCTTGTCGAGGATCGGCCGGGTGGTGTCGATCTCGTAGAGGTTGTCGACGCCCTGGAGAATCGCGGCCATCCGCTCAAGGCCCATGCCGGTGTCGATGTTCTTCGCCGGCAGCTCGCCGAGGATCGGGTATCCCTCCTTGCCCGGGCCCGCGCCGCGCTCGAACTGCATGAAGACGAGGTTCCAGACCTCGAGGTAGCGCTCCTCGTTGGCGACCGGTCCGCCGCCGACGCCGAACGACTCACCGCGGTCGTAGTAGATCTCCGAGCACGGACCGCAGGGACCGGGCACGCCCATCGACCAGAAGTTGTCGGCCATCCCCCGGCGCTGGATCCGCTCGGTGGGCACGCCGACGACGTCGTGCCAGATGGACGCCGCCTCGTCGTCGTCCTCGTACACCGTGGCCCACAGCTTCTCCGGGTCGAAGCCGTAACCGCCGTCGGCGACTGGCGTCGTCAGCAACTCCCAGGCAAGCGGGATGGCCCGCTCCTTGAAGTAATCGCCGAAGCTGAAGTTGCCGCACAT
>DASZVW010000475.1:0-5261 GCA_035546895.1 Polyangia bacterium | reverse complement strand
GAAGGTGCGCGCCTCCTCGTCGTGCCCCTGCTTCTCCAGCACGCGCCCCTTCCAGTAGAGCGCGCGCCCCTCGGCGTACCAGATCTCCTCGTGGGGGACGAGGCGCAGGTTCTCGTCGAGCCAGTGGAGCGCCTCGTCGAGCCGGCCGCCGCGCCAGGCCGCGAAGGCCAGCCGCCAGAGCGCCTCGTTCAGCATGTCGCCCTGCGGGTAGCGCGCCGGCACCTCGGCCAAGAGCTTGGCGGCGCCCGCGTCGTCGCCGGCGTCGGTCAACAGCTCCGCCATCCGCACGCGCGCGTCGTCGGCGTAGCTGTGGTCGGCGTGCTCGGCCTCGACCCGCGCGAAGCGGGCCATCGCGAAGTCGCGGTTCCCGGCCGCGGCCCACGACCGCGCCCCCTGGTAGAGCGCCTTGGCGTGCAGGTCCCGGTTGCCGGCCCTGGCGCAGATCCCGTCGGCCTCGTCGAAGAGGGGCGCCGCGCGCGGGCGCTGGCGCTCCTTCCAGACCGACTGCGCGCGGTAGAAGCGCGCCTTGCACTCCAGGTCGGCGTCGAGGCCGGGGGCGCCCAGCGCCGCGGCGAACGTCGACTCCGACTCCTGGTTGCGGTTGTGATCGAAGAAGACCATCCCCCGGGTGACCAGCTCGCCCGCCGTGCGCGCGCGGACCACCGCCGCCTCGGGCGCCGGCAGCGCGGCGGCGATCTGCTCCAGCCGCTCGCCGGCGCGCTCGCTCCAGACCTCCAGCGGCGCCTCGGCCCACACCCGCCGGTAGAGATTGACCGCCTCCTGCGGCGGGGCGCCCGCGCCCGGGCGCGCCTTCTCCATCGCCTCGGCCTTCTTGTAGAGGACCTCGGCCCGCCGCGCCCCATTGGGGAACTTGGCGAGGTGGGCGTCGAGCGCCGCCAGCGCCTCGTCCCAGCGGAGCAGCGATCGCAGCGCATCGATCCGGATCAGATCCGCCTCGGCGGCGAGGACGCTCCCCGGCGCGACCTTCTCGGCCCAGGCGACGGCTCCGGCGTCGTCGCCGCGGCGGAGCCGGCAGCGGGCCGCGTTGTAGGCGTGGTAGGGGGCGAGCTTCGGGTAGCTCTCGAAGAGCTCCTCGAACAGCTTCCCGGCGCCGGCCCAGTCGGACTGGTTGGCGCGGGCCAGCGCCAGCAGGTAGGTGGCCGCCAGCCGCTCGTCGCCGCCCCGGTGGAGCGACTTCAGCGCGCGGGCGAATCCCGCCTCGGCCCCCGGCCAGTCGTCGGCGCGGAACTTCTCGGCCGCCTGCTTGGCGGCGCCGTGCTGGAAGAACGGCTGCAGCCAGTCGCGGTCGAAGGGGATCGGCTTGCCGCCCGCGCGCGGCGCCGCCGGCTCGGCGGGGACTTCGGCGTCGTCGTCGCCGGCCGGCTGCGCGCGCGCGGGTCCGGGCGGGCCGATCCCGGCGGCGGCCAGGGAGACGAGCGCCGCGGCGAGCGGCAGGCGGCGCGGGGCGGGCACCCCGTCAGACTACGAACCGCGGTCGCCGCCTGCAAAAAAGAACGTCAGCTTTCGCGCGCTGGGCGGCGCGGGCGCCGGCCGGGGCCGGCGGCGGGACGGCAGAAGAAGTGGATGACCGCCAGGTCGTCGTCGAGCTCGTCGCAGCTCATCTGCACGCCGTCCACCACCTGGACCGCCGGGCGTTTGCCCCGGCCGGCGCGCGCGGCGCGGCTCTTGGGGCGGGGGCCTACCGAATGGGCGCTGGTCATGGGATCTCCGAGGCCGCGCGAGATCCCCCCAGCTCGCCAACCTCGTCCATGATCGCAACGGCCGGGCCCGCCGTCAAGAACCGCCGGCGCGGTTTCGGGTCAGGACTGGTGGACGGTGACGCGGTTGCGGCCGCCGTGCTTCGACTGGTACAGCGCCTTGTCGGCGCGGGCCACCAGATCGGCCGCGTCCTTGACCGCCGGATCGGGCAGCCCGGCGATGCCCACGCTGATGGTGACCGGGATGGTGGTCCCCTCGAACACGAAGGCGTGCTTCTCGACCGCGCGGCGCATCCGCTCGCCGACCACCTGCGCCTGGGCGAGGTCGGTCCCCCGGCAGATGACGGCGAACTCCTCGCCGCCGTAGCGGGCGAACACGTCCTCGGCGCGCAGCGCCCCCACCAGCAGCGTCGAGATCACCGACAGCACGTGGTCGCCCGCCTGGTGGCCGTGGGTGTCGTTCACCTTCTTGAAGTGGTCGATGTCGAACATCACCAGCGACAGCGACGAGCCGTGACGGATGGCGAAGGTCAGCTCGCTCTCCAGCCGGTCGGTGAAGTACTTCTTGTTGAAGGCCTTGGTCAGCCCGTCGCGCAGGGCCGACTCGTACATCTGCTTCTGGAAGATCTCGTCCAGGTTGTCGTGGTAGGTGAACTTCAGGATCGTCGTCGAGCCGACCAGGATCTTGTCGCCGTCGACCAGCTCCTTGCGGTCGACCTTGAGCCCGTTGCAGAACGTCCCGTTGGTCGACCCCAGGTCCTGGAGGACGATCTTGTTCCCCTCGACGCAGACCTGGGCGTGCTCGCGCGAGATCCCGTCGTCGAGCAGCCGCACCTGGGCCTTCTGCCCGCGGCCGATGATCGTCCGGTCCTGCTCGATCTTGTACATCTCGCCCACGCTGGCGCCGGCCAGGACGACCAGGTAGGCACGATCCCGCTTGACCCCCTCCGCGGAGGACGCCTGGGGCTCGAATATTTGGGTGCGCTCGTCGGCCGCCATCCCCTCGCCGATGGTAACACAAGCGCGGCGAACGCGCGCCCGTCTGTACGTCGATCAGCGCAAAAGTGCGCGTGCGAATTCGGCCAGCCGCTCGCCCGGAGCCCCGAAGGGGGCCACCGCGGCGCAGGCCTCGCCGATCAGCGCCTTCAGCCGCTCGCGCGCCGCGGCCGCCAGCTGTCCGTGCTCGGCGTCGTCGCGGTCGTCGGCGTGCTGGAAGGCGATCCCGTAGGCGGCGCCGTAGCGGGCCAGGGCGGTCACCGCCTCGGGGCGGGCCCCCGCCGCGTGGGCGCCGATCTCCAGCGCGGCCTGGAACAGCGCCCCCGTCTTCTCGGCGTGCAGGACCTCCAGCGCCGGGAGCGTGGCCGGCGGCGGCTCGCCCAGATCGCGCGCCTGCCCGCGCACCATCCCGCGCGCGCCGGCCCCGCGCGCCAGCGCCCGCGCCGCGCGCAGGTAGCGGTCGGGGTGCCCCGCGCGATCGCCGGCCTCGGCGATCCAGTCGAAGGCCAGCGTCAGGAGCGCGTCGCCGGCCAGGATGGCGGTCGCCTCGTCGAAGGCCTTGTGGTTGCTGGGGCGCCCGCGCCGGAAGTCGTCGTCGTCCATCGCCGGCAGGTCGTCGTGGATGAGCGAGTAGCAGTGGACCAGCTCGACGGAGGCGCAGGCCAGCCGGACGTCGTCGTCGGGCGGCCCCACCGTCTCGGCCGCCGCCAGCGCCAGCAGCGGCCGGATCCGCTTGCCGGGCGCCAGCAGCGAGTAGCGCATCGACTCGACGAGCCGGCCGGGATCCCCGTCAGCGGGGGCGGCCATCCGCGCCTCGAGCAGCGCCGCCAGCTCGGCCCGCCGGGCCTCCGCCCAGACGGCCGCCGATTCGTTCAGGCCGGCCGCCATCAAGTCTCGCCGAAGGGGGTCACGCGGGGGTTGCCGGCGCCGCCCAGCAGGAGCTCGACCTTCTTCTCGGCGCCATCGAGGATGGCGGTGCCGCGCCGGCACAGCTCCATCCCTTCCTCGAACGCGCGCAGGCTCTCCTCGAGCGGGAGGTTCCCCCCCTCGAGCCGCTCGACCAGCCCGCGCAGGCGCGTGAGGATCTCTTCGTAACGCTCGGGCGCGGGCTCCGGCTTGGCTTCGCTCGCCATCGCGCCAGTTGTACCCGGAACGCCGCGGCGGTTCCAGACCGTTTGGAGCCTTCATCAGGGGCCGACCGGTGTATCCTTCGCCACATGGCCGTCGAAACGCCGCCGCCCGCGCTGGGGGCCGCCTGTCCCGACTTCCGCCTCCCGGCGGTCGACGGGAAGAGCTACGCCCGCGACGACTTCGCGGCCGCGCCGGTCCTCTGCGTGATGTTCATCTGCAACCACTGCCCGTACGTCAAGGCGGTGGAGGACCGGATCATCCGGCTGGCCCGGGACTTCGCGGGCCGCGGCGTGCAGGTGGTCGGCGTCTGCGCGAACGACGCCGAGGGCTACCCCGACGACGCCTTCGCCAGGCTCCGGGAACGCTGGCAGCAGAAAGGGTACGGCTTCCCCTACCTGCACGACGAGACGCAGGAGGTGGCGCGGGCGTTCGGCGCCGTCTGCACGCCCGACATCTTCGTCTACGACCGGGCGCGGAGGCTCGCCTACCGGGGCCGCATCGACGATTCCTGGAAAGACGAAAGCAAGGTGACCCGGCAGGAGCTGCGCGAGGCGCTGGAGGCGCTCTGCGACGGCCGGGCGCCGGCGGCGCAGCAACGTCCCTCGATGGGGTGCTCGATCAAATGGCGGCAGCAAGCAGCTTGACCAAGAGCGTGACGGCGTCGCGGACCGGGGCCCACCCCGATCCGAAGGGGCACTGGCGCGCCTACCTCGAGCGCAAGGGGCTGAAGACGACGCAGCAGCGGGAGGCGATCGTCGACGCCTTCCTGCGCACCTCCGGGCACGTGGCGCTCGAGGACCTGCTGTCGTCGGCGCGCCGCAAGTACCCGCGCGTCGGGCTGGCGACGGTCTACCGCACGGTGAAGCTGCTGGAGGAGGCGGGGATCGCCGAGGCCCGCCACTTCGGCCCCGGACAGACGCTGTACGAGGTGGCCGAGGGGCGCGCCCACCACGACCACCTGATCTGCGACGCCTGCGGCTTCATCATCGAGTTCGAGAGCGACGAGATCGAGCAGCTCCAGGACAACGCCGCCAAGAAGCTGGGGTTCAACGTCCTCCGCCACCGGCACGAGCTGTTCGGCCTGTGCGAGAAGGCGCGCGGGATCGCCGGCGGCAGCTGCCCCGGCGAGGCCGCCGGCCGCCGCGGACGATCCTAGTTACACGACGCCGACCGCGGGTCGGGGTATTCTGGAGAGCGGTGGACGACCGTCGGCCGTGGAGGAAGCGCCCCCTGGGGTGGGGCTGGGCGGTCGTGGCGGTCGCCGCCGGTCTCCTCGCCGGCGCCCCGCGTGCCGTGGCGGGGCCGGGCGACGATCTCGACGAGCCTCCCGTGCCGGGCCCCTCGCGCCCGCCCGCGGCGGCGCCCCCGCCGCCCGCGGCGACACCTGCCGCGCCCGCGCCCCGCGCGCCGGCCCCG
>DASZVW010000474.1:0-7729 GCA_035546895.1 Polyangia bacterium | reverse complement strand
GAGTGCGCGCCGCCGAGCCGGCACCTGCAGGCGCGCCGGCACGACGGCGGCCACGCCCGCCGCGACGGCGGCTACCTGGAGGCGATGACCGCCCCGCCGCCCGCGCACCGTCACCACCACGCGAGCCCGCGGCCGGCGGTGGCCAGCGCGCCGGCGGAGGCGCCGGTGCCGCCGGCCGAGCCGGTCGCCCGCCCGCCCGCCGGCTGGCAGAGCAGCGATCCGCGCGGGATCATCGTGGTCCCCATCGAGGCGCCGATCCCGGTCAAGGCCGACAAGCCGCATTGATCTTACGGGGGACGGCTCGCTGCCGCTCGCGTCCCCCGGGCACTAGTTTTACGGGGGCGGCTCGCTGCCGCTCGCGTCCCCCGGGCACTAGCTTCGCGTGGCGGAGCCGCGCTGCGCTCGCGTTTGGGGTTGTGACTCGGCGTTGGGTTGTGACTCTGGCTGGGGCTCAGGTGGTGAGCTGGCGGACGAAGTCGGTGGCGGGGTGGGCGCAGAGGTCGGCGAGGCGGCCGTGCTGGACGACGGCGCCGGCCTCCATCACCAGAACGTCGCCCTCGAAGGCCTCGACGTCGGCGCGATCGTGGGTGACGAGGACGGTGGGGAGGGCCCAGGCGCGCAGGCGCTCGGCGAGCAGGCGGCGGGTGTCGCGCCGGAGGGAGACGTCGAGCGCCGCCAGCGGCTCGTCGAGCAGCAGGGCGCGCGGGCGCGCCGCCAGCGCGCGGGCCAGCGCCACCCGCTGCGCCTCGCCGCCCGAGAGCTGGTCGGGTCGGCGCGCCGCCAGCGTCTCGGCGTCGAGCGCGCGCAGCGCCTCGCGCGCGGCGGCCAGGCGGTCGCCGCGCGGGCCGCCGATCCCGAAGGCGACGTTGCCCAGCACGTCGAGGTGCGGGAACAGGGCGTAGCGCTGGGGGAGGAAGCCGATCCGCCGCCGCTCGACCGGCACGTCGACGCCGCGGCCGGCGTCGAAGAGCGGCTCGCCGTCGAGCGCGATCCGGCCGCGCGCGGGGCGGTCGGCGCCCAGGATCATGCGCAGCGCGCGCGTCTTCCCGGCGCCGTTCGGTCCCACGATCACCACCGGCGCCTCGGCGGCGCGCAGCGCGAGCGCGATCGGCAGCGGGCCGGCGGCGCCCGCGAGGTCGACCTCCAGCGCGCTCACCGCCGGGCCCCCGCGCGCACGGCCACCAGCAGCGCGAAGGCGACCGCCACCAGCAGCAGCGACAGGCTCTGCGCGGTGCGCAGGTCTGTCTCGAGCGCGGCGTAGATGGCCAGCGGCAGCGTCTGGGTGCGGCCGCCCATGTTGCCGGCGAACATCAGCGTGGCGCCGAACTCGCCCAGCGCGCGCGCCCAGCTCAGGGCGGCGCCGCTCGCCAGGGCCGCGCGCGACAGGGGGACCGCCACCCGGAGGAGCAGGCGCGGCGGCGTGGCGCCCAGCGTCCGCGCCACCAGCAGGAGATCGGGATCGAGCCGCCGGAACGCGGCCACCGCCGCCTGGACGTAGAAGGGGGCCGCCACGAAGGTCTGCGCGAAGACCACCGCCGCGGTCGAGAACGGCAGCCCGATCCCCGCCGCGCCGAGGGCCGGGCCGAGGAGGCCGCGCCGGCCGAAGGCCAGCAGCAGCGCCACGCCCGCCACCGCCGGCGGCAGCACCACCGGCAGCTCGACCACCGTCTCCACGAGCCGTGGAAGGCGCCCGCGCCGGCGCGCCAGCGCCCAGGCGAGCGGCGTCCCGCAGGTAACGATGACCAGCAGGCTGGCGGTGGTGGTGGCCAGCGTGAGGCGGAGCGCGGGGACCACCAGCGGATCGCGGAGCCCGGCCAGGAGCTGCCGCGGGGAGGCGGTGAACAGCAGCCCCGCGAGCGGCAGCGCGATCAAGAACAGCAGCAGCCCGGCGGCGAGCCCGAGCGCGGCGGGCCAGAGCAGGCCGGCCGCCGACGGGCGCCCCGGGCGGGGCGCGCTCACCGCCGGGTACAGGGGACGAACCCCGCCTCGCGCAGCGCCGCCACGCCGGCCGGCGCCCGGACCAGGTCGACGAAGGCGCGCGCCAGCGCGGCGTGCGGCGCCCCCGCCAGCACCGCGATCGGATACGACGCGGTCACCTCCAGCGCCGGCGGGATCTCCACCACCGCCACCTTCCCCTGGGCGGCGCGGGCGTCGCTGCGGTAGACGACGCCGGCGTCGGCCTCGCCGAGGACGATCTTGGCCAGCACCTGCCGGACGTTCGTCTCCCGGGAGACGATCTTGGCCTCCACGCGCGCCACGAAGGCCGGCCCGTACGCCGGCGCCGCCGCCGCCCTCCGCCAGATCTCGGCGGTGTAGGCGCCGATGGGGACCTCCGAGGCGCCGACCACGATCCGCGCGGCGCGCGGCAGGTCGGCGAAGGTCTCGATGCCGCCCGCCAGCTCGCGACGCACGACGATCACCGGCTCGTTGCAGGCGAAGAGCGCCGGCGTCCCCGCCAGCCCCGCGGCGACCAGCGCGTTCATCTGCCGCTCGTCGGCCGAGGCGAACACGTCGGCGGCCGCCCCCTGCTCGATCTGCGCGCGCAGCTCCTGGCTGCCGGCGGCGTTGGTCACCACCCGCGCGCCGGGGTGCTCGCGCTCGAACCGGGCGGCCAGGGCGGCGAAGGCGTCGCGCAGCGAGGCCGCCTCGAACACCACCACCTCGCCGGCCGGCGGGGCCGAGCGCGCGACCCCGGCGACGAGCGTGACCGAGAGCGAGAGGGCGAGCGCGAGCGGGACCGTCCGGGACATCCGCTGGTTTTACCCCGAGGCGGCGGCGGCCGGGGCGTCGAGGTCGACCTCCACCGCGGTCCCCGCGCCCGGGGCCGAGGTGAGCCGGAACCGGCCGCCGCGCGCCCGCACCCGCTCGCGCATGCCGACCACGCCCAGGTGGCCGCGCGCCGCCGCCGCGTCGAGCGTGGCGGGTCGAAGCCCCGACCGCGCGGAGGGCGCCGGGTTTGGGTGTATGCTGATCCAGGTTTCGGGATGCGGGTGCTGCTGGCGGACGATCATGCGTTGGTGCGTGCGGGGATCCGGGCGCTCTTGGAGGCGGTCCCCGAGGTGGAGAGCGTCACCGAGGCGGGCGACGGCCAGCAGGCGCTGGCGTTGCTGCTGGAGACGCGGCCCGACGTGGCGCTGATCGACATCGGGATGCCCGGGCTCAACGGGCTGGAGCTGGCCACCCGGGTCTCGCGCGAGGCGCCCGGCACCCGGCTGGTGATCGTCTCCATGCACGGCACGCCCGGGCACGTGGCCCAGGCGCTGCGGGCGGGCGTGAGCGGCTACGTGCTCAAGGACGCGGCGGCCGAGGAGCTCCCGGTGCTGCTGCGGGCGGTGATGCGCGGCGAGACCTACCTCTCGCCGGCCATCTCCAAGCAGGTGGTCGACGGTTACCTGGGCCGGACGCCGGCGCCGGGCGCGGGCGAGGGCGAGGGCGCGCCGGACGTGCTGACCTCCCGCCAGCGCGAGATCCTGCAGCTGGTGGCGGAGGGGAAGTCGACCAAGGAGATCGCCCAGCTCCTCGACCTCAGCGTGAAGACGGTCGAGACGCACCGCGCGCAGATCATGGACCGGCTCGGCATCCGCGACCTGGCGGGGCTGGTCCGCTACGCCATCCGCACCGGCCTCGTCTCCTCGGATCGCTAGCCCCAGGGCTTCTCGGGGTTCGTTCCCCCGTTTCTAGGTGACCTCACGGATGGCCGGCCCCGGCCCGCCGGGCGAGGCTTCTCCTCGTGACCGCCAACGAAAGATCCGACCCGCGGCGCGTCGTGGTCGTCGACGACTCCGACGGGTTCCGCTCGCTCCTGCAGTGGTTCCTGGGCTCGCTCCCCGAGGTGCAGATCGTGGGCGAGTCCTGCGACGGCGAGGGGGCCATCGCCGAGGTGGGGCGGACCAAGCCCGACCTGGTGCTGATGGACGTCTGCATGCCCAAGCTGGACGGGCTGCAGACGACCCGGCGGCTGCGGACCGACGGCGAGTCGGCGCGCATCGTCCTCCTCACCGCCTACGGCGACACCATCCCGCGCTGGCTGGCCGAGGAGGTCGGCGCCGACGACGTGCTCGACAAGTCGAACCTCGGCGACCGGCTGCGGGAGGCGATCGTGGCCGGCGGGCGCCATGCCGCCCGGCGCGCGGGGGCCCGATGACGCCCGCCGAGCGCCGCCAGGCCCTCTGCCGGGAGCTGACCCGGCTGGCGGGGACGCCGCCGATGGCCGACGAGACCGGCGACGACCGGGTGGCGGCCATCGTGGCCACCGGGCTGCTCACGCTCCCCACCACCGGGATCGACGAGGTCATCCGGCGCGCGCTGGCGGCGGTCGGCCTGCAGCGCGGGGTCGACCGCGCCTACTACTACCGGCTCGACGAGGCGGCGGGGGCGATCGAGCTGACGCACGAGTGGCACGTGCCCGCGGTGAGCCCGCTCGGCAACATGCCGAAGTACGCGCGGATGCCGCTCGAGCTCCTGCCGCCGTCGTTCCTGGCCAACCTGAAGCGGGGCGGGATGCTGAGGCTGCCGAGCACCCGCCAGTTCCTGGGCGGGCCGATCGAGGAGCTGGTGGCCCCCGACGGCGACCGCGCGCTGGCGCTGGTCCCGGTCATCGTCGACGGCCTGCTGGTCGGCGTCGCCGGCTTCACGGCGGCGGCGGGGACGTTGTGCGGCGAGGCCGATCTGGTCCTCCTGCAGGTGGTGGCGCAAGGGGTGGCCCGCGCGGTCGAGCGCGGCCGGATCGACCGCGCGCTGGCCGCCAGCGAGGCGCGCTTCCGGGCCACCTGCGAGGCGTCGCCGTTCGGCATCTTCCTGGCCGGCCCGCGGGGCGAGTGCTTCTACGTCAACGCCGCCGGCCAGCGGATCATGGGCCTCTCGGCCGCCGACGCGCAGGGTCGGGGGTGGATGAGCGCGCTCCACGCCGAGGACCGCGAGCGGATCGCCGTCCGCTGGGGCGCCACCGTGGAGGCGAGCAGCGGGTACGCGACGCCGGTCCACCGCTTCGTCCACCCCGACGGCACCGAGGTGTTCGTCGAGGTGCGCGCGGTGCCGCTGGCCGGGCCGCTCGGCGACCGGAACTTCCTGGGGATCCTGGAGGACGTGAGCGGCCGGATCGCCGCCGAGGCGGAGCGGCGGGAGCTGCTGGCGCGGGCGGAGGCGGCGCGCAGCGAGGCGGAGGCGGCCCGCAAGGAGGCCGAGGGGGCGCGCGCCGAGGTGGCCAGCGTCCTCTCGCGCATCTCGGACGCCTTCGTGGCGCTCGATCTCGAGGGGCGATACACCTACGCCAACGATCGCGCCCTGGCCATGATGGGGCGGCCGCGCGCGGCGCTGCTCGGGGAGAGCGCCTGGTCGCTGTTCCCGCACATCCAGGGGACGACGATCCAGGCGGTGTTCGAGCGGGCGGTGCGCGAGCAGCTGCCGGCCACCGTCGAGGTGCGCGCCGCCGACGGGCGCTGGTTCGACGTCCGCGTCTACCCGTCGCAGAGCGGCGTCTCGGTCTTCTTCGAGGACGTCTCCGACCGCAAGCGCCACGAGGAGGAGCTGACCGCCGACCGCGACTACCTGCGCCAGGAGCTGGGGGCCGGCGATCCAGAGGCCGAGATGGTGGGGCTCGATCCGGGGCTGCGGCGGGTGATGGAGAGCGTCGCCCGGGTGGCGGCCACCAGCACCAACGTACTCATCACCGGCGAGACGGGGACCGGCAAGGAGCTGGTGGCGCGCGCCATCCACGCCGCCAGCGCGCGGCGCGAGCGGCTGCTGGTCAAGGTGAACTGCGCGGCCATCTCGGCGGGCCTCGTGGAGAGCGAGCTGTTCGGGCACGAGAAGGGGGCCTTCACCGGCGCCGTGCAGCGGCGCAAGGGGCGGTTCGAGCTGGCGCACGGCGGGACGCTTTTCCTCGACGAGGTGGGCGAGCTGCCGCTGGAGACGCAGGTGAAGCTGCTGCGGGTGCTGCAGGAGCGGGAGTTCGAGCGGGTGGGCGGCACCGAGACGGTGCGGGTCGACGTGCGGGTGGTGGCCGCCACCAACCGCAATCTGCGCGACATGGTGGCCCGCGGCCGCTTTCGCGAGGACCTCTATTACCGGCTGGCGGTCTTCCCGGTGGCGCTGCCGCCGCTGCGCGAGCGGGTGGCCGACGTCCCGCTGCTGGCGCGCGCCTTCCTGCTGCGCTTCGCGCGCCAGGCCGGGCGGCCGCTGCACGACTTTTCGCCCGAGGCGATGGATGCGCTCTGCAGCTACCGCTGGCCGGGGAACGTCCGCGAGCTGCAGAACGTGATCGAGCGGGCGGTCATCCTGGCGCGCGGGCGGCTGCTGGACGTCGACGCCCTGCCGGATCTCTCCGCCGGCGCGGTGCGCGCCGTCTCCGACGAGGCCCCGGCCGCCGAGACGCCGCCGCCGGTCTACACCATCCGCCCGGCGCCGCGCACGATCGAGGAGGTCGAGCGGGGCTACGTGGCCGAGGTGCTCGCCGAGACGAGCTGGGTGATCGAGGGGGAGCGGGGCGCCGCCCGGCGGCTGGGGCTCCACCCCAACACGCTGCGCTCGCGCCTCAAGCGCTGGGGGCTCACGCGCCCGGTCGATCTGCTCGGCCGCTCGGCGTGAGCGGGAGGCGCCGGCCACGATCGCTCGTGGCGGCCTCGTGGCCCGGTCGTGGCCCCCACGGCGGGTCGTGGCGGCCCTGGCCGCGGGCCGCGCGCCGGCGGCGGCATTTGGCGATTTCGGCATTGGTACGGCGGTTGCTCCACCTCGATCCCGTCGGGTGATGACCAAGGAGGACGAGATGGCGCCGGCGATCGCAGCGGCCGAGACCGAGGCCGAGACCGAGGAGACCACCGCGGTGGTCAGGCACGAAGCGCTGGTGACGCTGCCGCTCGAGGCCGTCGCCCGGCTCGACCGGATGGCCACCGCCAGCCTGCTGGCCGCCGGGCTGGCGCACGAGATCGCCAACCCGCTCTTCTGCCTGCTGGTGGCGCTGGAGGGGCTCGACGCGCGGCTCGATCGCCTGAGGGAAGCGGACGCGGCGGCCGGGGAGGACCTCGACGGGCTGGCCGCGGAGGTCGAGCTGGCGGCCGTCAGCGGCAACGAGATCTTCGCCCAGGTGCGCGACTTCCAGCAGTTCCTCCGCCCGCGCGAGCTGGAGACCGCGGCGCCGCTCGATCTGAAGCCGGCCATCCTGCGCGCGGTGCGGATGGCGCGCGCGCGGATCGGCGCCCGCAGCCCGGTCTCGGTGGTGCTGGGCGACGCCCCGGCGGTCCGGATCCCCGGCAACCGGGTCACCCAGATGGTCCTCAACCTGCTGCTCAACGCCGCCGACGCCGTCGGCGAGCGCCCGTTCACCACCAACCTGATCGAGGTGCGCCTGGCGCGCGTCGAGCACTGGGCGGTCATCGAGGTGGAGGACAACGGCCCCGGGCTCGACGCCGCCACGCGCGCGCGCCTGTTCGAGCCGGGGTGACCGGCAAGGCGGGCGGGCGCTGGGGATGGGGCTGGCGATCTGTCGCGAGCTGGCCCGCGCGGCGGGCGGCGAGATCTCGGTCTCATCGCCGCTCGCGGGCGCCACGCGGTTCCGGATCGCGTTGCCGCCGGGGTAGCGCCCCGGGCGCGCTCAGCGGCGCGGGAAGATCGTGGTCGAGCGGGCGGCGGCCGGCAGCACGCCGTCGAGCTTCCCCTGCCACCAGCAGAAGCCGCCGTAGGCGAGCACCAGCACGAAGAGCAGCGACTTCCAGGGGAAGCGCTTCTCGGCGTA
>DASZVW010000473.1:0-3678 GCA_035546895.1 Polyangia bacterium | reverse complement strand
ATCCGGGCCAAGAGGAGCTGCGGGCGCGGATCGAGGCGCGCGTGCGGGCGATGCTGGCGGCCGGGTTCCTCGAGGAGGTGCGGGCGCTGCGCGCGGCCGGGTACGGCGCCGGGCTGAAGCCGATGCAGGCGCTCGGGTACCAGCAGCTCGGCGCGGTGCTCGACGGGACGGCGACGCTCGAGGCGGCCGCCGCGGAGACGGTCCGCGCCACCATCGCCTACGCGCGCCGCCAGCGGACCTGGTTCAAGAAGGAGGCGGCCGCCGCGCGCCTGGGCGCCGCGCCCGGCCTCGACGCCGCGCTGGCGGCCGTGGCGGGCGCCGTGCCCTCGCCCGCGTCGCCGCAGGAACAGGCGGGCGGATGAGCGGCGGCGCCGTCCCGGGCTGCGTCTTCTGCGAGATCGTCGCCCGCGCGCGACCGGCGGCCGTGGTGGCGGCCGACGACGCCGCGGTCGCCTTCCTCGACGCGCGGCCGGTCTTCAAGGGGCACGTGCTGGTGGTCCCGCGGGCGCACGTGGCCACGCTGGCCGAGCTGCCGGCCGAGGCGCTGGCCCCCTACTTCGCCGCCGTGCAGCGGATCGCGCGCGCGGTCGAGGCGGGCCTCGCGGCCGACGGGACGTTCGTGGCCATGAACAACAAGGTCTCGCAGAGCGTGGCGCACCTGCACACCCACGTGGTCCCGCGCCGCCGCAAGGACGGGCTGCGCGGGTTCTTCTGGCCGCGCGTCCCCTACGCCAGCGACGCCGAGCGCGACGACTTCGCGGCCCGCATCCGGGCGGCGGTGTAGAGATGCCGGAGCTCCCCGAGGTCGAGGTGGCGGCGCGCAACCTGCGCCGCTGGGCGCTGAAGAAGACGATCCGCGCCGCGCGCGCCGATCGCCGCGCGGCGCGGCTCTACCGTCCGGCGGCGCCGGCGGCGGTCGAGGCGCTGGCCGGCGCCCGCCTCGACGAGGTCCGGCGGGTGGGGAAGAACCTGCTGCTCACCTTCGCCCAGGGCCGGGGGGCGCCGCTCGGCGTCTGGTCGCACCTGGGGATGACCGGGAAGTGGCTGCGCCGCGCGGCGAAGGAGCCGCCGCCCCCCGCCACGCGCGTGGAGCTCGAGCTCGCCGGCGGCACGCGCCTCTGCTACGTCGACCGCCGGATGTTCGGCCGCTTCCGGCTGGTGCCGGGCGCGCGCTTCGCGGACCTCCCGGAGATCGCGGCGCTGGGGCCCGACCCGCTCAACGACGGGATCGACGTCGCGGCGTTCGCGGCCAGGCTCGCCCGCCTGCGGGCCCCGATCAAGGTGGCGCTGCTCGATCAGACGCTGCTCGCCGGCGTGGGGAACATCCAGGCCAGCGAGTCGCTCTACCGGGCGCGGATCGACCCGCGCCGCCCGGCGCGCGCGCTCTCGGCCGCCGAGGTGAAGCGGCTGGCGGCGGCCATCCGCGCCTCGATCGACTTCACCTTGAAGACCTTCGCCCAGGCCGGCGCCGACGGGGGCGACGCCGACGTCGGCTACGTCGAGGAGCGGACGATGCCGAACCCCTTCCTGGTCTACGGGCGTGACGGCGAGCGCTGCCCGGGCGACGAGCGATCGACGATCGTCCGCATCGTGCAGGCCGGGCGCGCCACCTTCTTCTGTCCGAGCTGCCAGGACGGCGGCCGGCGAGGCGCGCGGTGAACGCGGGACGGCGCGCGGGCCTGGCGGCGCTGGCGCTGGCGCTGGCCGCGCTGGCGCTCGGCTGCGGCGACAACGGCGCCCGCGGGCCGAGCAGCCACCTGGTCTTCATCGACATCGACGATCACGGCCTCAGCGGGCTCTGGATGGCGAACGCCCCCAACATCAAGGGGCTCATCGCGCGCGGGACGCTGGCCTTCTCGCGCGTGGTGGTCCCCACCCACAGCAACCAGAACAACATCTCGCTCCTCACCGGGCAGTACCCCGACGGCGACGACGTCCCCGCCAACGACTGGCTGTCGCGCGGCGGCGGCTTCGTCTCGCCGGTCTCGATCGCGGGCGCGCTCACCATCGGCGACTACGCGCTCTGGAGCAAGAACCCGCTGCGCGTGCGCGGCGACAGCCTGTACGGCGCCACCCGCGCGGCCGGCGGGCGCTCGGCCTACGTGGGCGAGCTGCCGCCGTTCGAGGCGGGCGCCGACGACGTCCACCTCTCGATCCTGGGGACCATGTTCGAGTCGCCGTCGCTCACGCTGACGGTCACCGAGTCGGTGGCCAAGAACCTGCTCGAGGACTCGCTCGGCTACCCGCCGGCCGTCGCCGACGGCTACAGCTATGACGGGCCGCCCGAGAGCGGCGAGACGCAGACCCAGTTCACGCTGCGCGACGCCGCCGACTACGTCCGCAACCACCCGATGCCGGCCACCATGTTCGTGTGGGACTTCGTGGCGCTGGACGACGACCCGACCAGCATGTACGGCGCCGACGGCCCGCAGATCGCGCAGATCATCGAGGACTACGACGGCGGCGTCGGCGAGCTGCTCGACGCGCTCGACGCCAAGGGGCTGACCGCCAGCACCAACATCGTCTTCACGCTCGACCACGGCAAGGTCGACACCCACAACCAGGTGGCGCTGGGGACGCAGGGCGGCGCCCAGGCAGACGGGCAGATGGCCGCGGTGGTGGCGGCGCAGGGGGCGGCGATGGGGCTCGACACCTCCAGCTACGCGCTCCTCGACGAGGACGGCGACGCGCAGATCTACGCGGCCGTCCCCGGCGCCGGCACCGCCGCCGGCGCGGCCGCCGAGGCCGACGTGACCCACAAGCTGCTGGCGCTGATCCAGTCGGGCGCCATCACCGGGCTCGACACCACGCGGACATTGACGGCGGATGGCGCGCTGGGGACGCGCAGCTTCCACGACTTCCGCGCCGGCAGCCCCAATCAGGCCGACATCGTGGTCTTCCCGCAGGACGACTGGACGCTGAACCAGGTCGACGCCACCAACACCGCGCCCGGCCCCTTCCAGGAGCACACGCAGTACCCGTACGGGCGGCACGGCGGCTTCTCGGCCGACGAGCTCTACGTCCCGCTCATCATGGCCGGGCCGGCGTTCAAGAGCGGCGTCATGCTGCCGCACCCGGTGCTGCACCCGGAGGTGGCGCCCACCGCGCTGGCCACGCTCGGCGCCGGCGGGGCGCTCACGACCGCCGCGCGCGGCCCCATCCGCGCCGCGCTGGCCGGCGATCCGGGCGAGACGATCGCCGTGCCGGCCGATCCGACCACCGCGCGCGACCTGGTCCTCACCGGCGCCGGGTTCGAGGGGACGCCGCCGGCCCCCGCCCCGGCCGCCACCAACGTGGTGATCCTCGACGTGGCCGGCCTCTACGAGGACGAGCTGTTCGACGATCCGGCGACCGCCGGCGCGGCGGCCGGCTTCCGGGCGCTGGCCGCGCAGGGGACGCGGTTCGAGGACTGCTGGACCGAGAGCCGCGACTGGCCCGTCACGGAGTACCAGATGCTGGCCGGCGGCTATCCGGTGTCGCCGTACGTCGCCAAGGCCGACGACGATCCGAGCGTCACCTTCGCGCCCGGCCAGGGGCTCCTGCTGATGCCGCCGCCGCCCAAGGGCCGCGTCGCCGACATGGCCGGCTACACCGCCTGGCGCGCGCCGGGCGCCTTCACCGCCGGCGCGCTCTACGACGCGGCGGCGGCGCGGGGCCTGACGACGGCGTTCGTGGGCA